>NZ_JBDGDM010000008.1:0-105954 GCF_040908885.1 Ruminococcus sp. RTP21358st1_G6_RTP21358_211008 | reverse complement strand
TATACATTTGCTGTAGTCCTTGACTTGTCAAAGTACTTCGATACTCTTAATCACGAAATTCTCATCAATCTTCTCCGGAAGAATGTAAAAGATGAACGTGTAGTACAGTTGATAAAGCGCTATCTGAAGAGCGGTGTAATGGAAAACGGAGTGGTCATTGACACAGAGGAAGGCTCACCACAAGGTGGAAATCTATCACCATTGCTGGCAAATGTCTATCTCAATGAGTTCGACCAGGAATTCCTGAAAAGAGGTGTTCCATGCATAAGATATGCAGATGACATCGTGCTTCTTGCAAAGAGCAGGCGGGCATCAGAGAGACTCTTGGAAAGTAGTACAAAATATCTTGAGGAGAGACTGAAACTTACAGTCAACCGAGAAAAGAGCCGTACTGTCAGCGTGTTTGCAATCCGAAATTTTAAATTCCTTGGCTTTGCATTGGGAAGGAACGGAAAAGGCATTTATGTCCGAGTTCATCCGAAGTCATGGAAGAAGTTCAAGTCCAGACTGAAGGAGTTATCTTCCCGTAAGCGATGTCAGTCAATCAAGCCAAGCCTTGAGAAAATAAGAGTATATGCAAGAGGATGGCTCAACTACTACGGAATTGCAAGTATGAAGAACAACATAGACGACATCAACGGATGGCTCTATCACAGAATACGCATGTGCATATGGAAACAGTGGAAGAAACCTAGAACGAAATATAAAAATCTAGTCAAGCTGGGAATCCCAGAACACTATGCGGCAACAATAGCAAACAGTCGCAGAAAGTATTGGTATATCAGCAATAACAAAGCTGTGATTTGGGCGCTGAATAAAGAAAGACTGATAAACAGTGGCTTTTACGATTTAGCCACAGCTTATCAGTCTGTGCACGTCAACTATTGAAAGCGCCGTATACCGAACGGTACGTACGGTGCTGTGAGAGGACGGCGGTTAGTCACCGCCTCCTACTCGATTACCTTTAGATATTTCACCTGTCTACTTGACAAGGGGCATATCAATCTTGCTGGCGGTTTTGTTTTTCCTGTATTTAAGGAAGTTTTCAAAATCTTTAGTCTGGTTCCGGTTTTCATCTCCGGAAGACGCTGGTCTTTCAGTTTTTTCTCATCATCCGCCTCATCTTCCAAATCATCATCTGCTCCGCCTTCGTAAACTTCCTTCCAGCCCATGCTCTTTATCACTTTGCCGCTGGCTGCAAAAGTTTCTCCTGCCGCTTTCGCCTCCATGGTCACCTGCTCATACTGGCTTGCAGGATAAAGAACTGCAAGGAAACGACGGACAACCATATCATAAATCTTCCGTTCTTCATTTGTCATGTGGTCCAGCTGAACAAACTGTTCTGTCGGAATGATCGCATGGTGGTCACTGACCCTCTTATCATCCACAAAACTTCCATTCACCTGCACAGGCTTATTCATAAGTGCGCCAGCAAGCTTTCTGTACGGACCGATTCCGCAGGCCTTCAGTCTTTCCTTAATAGTAGGAACAATGTCCTTTCCAATGTATCGGGAATCGGTTCTGGGATATGTGAGTACTTTGTGATTTTCGTAAAGGCGCTGCATAATATTCAGGGTCTCTTTTGCAGAAAAACCATATTTCAGGTTGGCTTCCCTCTGCAAAGTTGTCAGGTCGTACAAGCCCGGGGCCATAGTCTTTTTTGCTTTTTTCTCTACACTGGTTATTTCAAGAGCAGCGTTCTCCAGCCTGCCTTTGATCTGCTCTGCCCTTTCCCTGGAAAAAGTACGGAAGCTCTTTGTTTTCTCATCTCTCCAGGTCCATTTCACATCCTGGGTCTCCAGAGAAATACCATAATATTCTTTTGGCACAAATTTGCGGATTTCTTCTTCGCGCTTTGCGATCATGGCAAGGGTGGGGGTCTGCACCCTGCCACAGGAAAGCTGGGCGTTGTATTTACAGGTGAGAGCTCTGGTACCATTCATTCCCACCAGCCAGTCTGCTTCTGCCCTTGCAACAGCTGCACGGTAAAGATTATCATAGTCATGCCCGTCTTTCAGATTGGCAAAGCCTTCTTTAATTGCTTTATCTGTGACTGAGGAAATCCACAGTCTCTTAATTGGCTTATGGCAGCCTGCTTTTTCCAGAATCCAGCGGGCAACAAGTTCACCCTCCCGTCCTGCATCTGTGGCTATAATGATTTCTCCAATATCTTTTCGGAAAAGCTGAGTCTTTACTACGGAAAATTGCCTGCCTGTCTGGCGGATGACTACCAGCTTCATCTCCTTGGGGAGCATGGGCAAGGTCGCCATTTCCCATTTTTCATACTTTCTGTCATATTCTTCCGGGTCAGCCAGGGTTACAAGATGTCCAAGTGCCCAGGTTACTACATAGTTTTTGCCTTCGAGAATACCACCATTTTTCTGGTTTGCGCCAAGAACACGGGCAATGTCTCTGGCAACGGACGGTTTTTCCGCAATTACAAGTGATTTCATGTATACACTCCTGATTATTTTTGTATTTGATGATGTCTGCTTAAGCAAACAGTGAAATCCTCTCCATAATTGTTAAGGAATAGTTACATTATAACACACTTCAGAAATTTTTAAGAATATTTTGTTAAAATTAATTTGTAAAACGATCCCACCAATGCTATTATGTAACCATAAAAGACAGAGAATCTACATCGCAAGGCTTCAGGTTCTTTGCCACAGAGCATGCCCCCAAATACTTTCCCTGATATGTGCTTCACAATTTATGGGAGATTTTGCAAACATGTTCTAAAAACCTAGGAGAAGTTATGTATTATTTTATTGTTAATCCCAATTCCCGCTCTGGCAGGGGACGTTCCATCTGGAATGAAATTCATCAGCAGCTTATGCTTCGGGGAATTGATTTCCAGTACTGCCTTACAAGATATTCCGGACATACTGCAGAGATTGCTTCTGATGCCTGTGCTCTTGGCACTGAATCTGAGCCTGTATATATCATTGCAGTGGGAGGTGACGGCACCATTCACGAGGTGCTCACCGGCATCACCGATTTTGACCGGGTAGTCTTCGGATACATTCCAACCGGCTCTGGCAATGATTTCTGCAGAAGCATGAGACTCCCTTTTGATCCAATGGAATCACTGGAATATATCCTAAAGGCAGAGCATATCAGCAAAATGGATGTTCCTTACCTGCTCCGCAATAATAAGAAGTCCCGATTCGGTATCAGCACGGGAATCGGATATGACGCCGGCGTATGCCAGGAGGTTCTGGCAACGCCCTTAAAGAAGATATTCAATCGTCTTGGGCTGGGAAAGCTGATTTATCTTTTCATTGCATTGAAGCAGCTGATTTTTATTAATCCAGGAAAAATGACAGTGACCCTAGATGGAGAGAATACTTTTTCCTATGACCACGTATATTTTACAGCGGTTATGAATCAGAAATATGAAGGCGGCGGTTTTAAGTTCTGCCCGGATGCTCAGCCTGACGACCAGCTTCTGGACGTGATCCTTGTGGAAGGTATCCGTAAGATAAAGCTTTTATTTTGCCTGCCTACTGCTTTTTTCGGAAAGCATGTGGGCATCAGGGGAATACATATTCTCACCTGCAGCGATATCCATGTACATAGTGCGTCCGCTCTTCCCATTCATATTGACGGGGAATCTGGCGGAATTCGCGAAGATTTAACAGTTTCCATTGAAAAAAGCTCTTTAAAAATCATTTTACCTGTGGTATAATCTCTCACGATTTGGGGGATCCGGAATTACAAGACCGGTAACCCAGATTGGAAAAGGAGTGAAAAAGACTTGGTACAATTTATAAAAAAATACAGGCATGGTCTGATCATACTTGCGTATGCCATTGTTTATATGCTTTTTTTTGAGTATCTGGAGTGCAGGCCGGTATGGGGATTTCATGTGATCGACACTGTTTTTGATGATTACATACCATTTTGTGAGTATTTTATTGTCCCCTATCTATTATGGTTTCCGTATCAGATTCTCACAGTTTTATACTTTATCTTCAGGAACAAGAATAAAAAAGAATATTATCAGTTGATTTTCAATATGATGATGGGTATGACTGTTTTCCTGATCGTGTCTTATGCATATCCAAATGTACTGCACTTAAGACCATCAGAGTTTCCAAGGGAAAACGTGTTTACAGATATGGTAAGATGGCTGTATCGGACGGATACACCGACCAATGTTCTGCCAAGTATTCATGTATTTAATTCTCTGGCAGTTCATATGTCACTTACCAATTGTGAGGCGCTGAGAGACCACAAAGGGGTAAGGTATGGATCATTGGTTCTTACATTACTTATTATCATGTCTACTATGTTCCTGAAGCAGCATTCCGTAATTGATGTGTGCTGTGGTGCTACGCTGGCGCTGTTTGGATATCTGTTTTTCTATCCGCAGAAGGCAGGAGAAGAAGCAAGTGGCATGGCAGTAGAGAGAATTGGACGGAATAATCGCAGGAAACATTATTAAACAAAACGCGCACTTCCAGAAATGGGAAGGCGCGTTTTTTTTAACAAAAATACGAGCGGCGACAACCGAATATAGATAAAATATGCTGCAAAGTGGGGCGTACAGATTGCAGGAATGATTTTTCAAACAGTCTCCAGAGCGCCCTGATCATTAATCAGTTAAATCCGTAGAACTTCTGGCAAAGCTTGTATGCAGCTACAGACACCTTACGTCCGCCGCGGCCTGGAAGGTTCATGAAGTTACCCATGAGGCTGTGGCGAAGTTTTCCGTAGAGGGCACGGTTCGTGGAGCGGATATATTCCAGAAGCTCTTTCTTCTTGTCGAGAGCTTCCTTTGTGCCGGAGCGGATCAGCATAATGGAGGAAATGGTAGTAATAATATCCAGATAACTGATCATGTAGGCTCTGGTGCGTTTATTCATGCTGCCGCAGCTGGTGTAGGAATTTACCATCAGTTTATTTACGCGGAGCTGCTGGTCGATTCTGCGGATCATAACTGTCTCGTTTACGGACTGGTCATCGCGGCCGATAAAGTAACGGTAGAAATTAGTATCCAGGTAGTACATGTTCTGTACATACGGCAGCGGATCAAAGGCAAAAATATTATCTACGTAGAAGGTATGCTCCGGCAGAGTCAAGTTGCACTCAAGGAGAAGCTGGGTACGGTAGATCATGGAGTGCATGAGAAGATATTTTCCCTTTGGCATGTGACCTACTTCATTCCAGGTGAAAATCTGGTTCACTGGCAGGCAGTGACGATACTGCATAACCTTCTTGCGGGTAGCACCCTGTTTCTCGTATACAAAATTACTGATGAGAAGATCAACTGTTTTGGAGCCTTTTACCAGCTCTTCCAGAGTTTTCAGGATCTCTTTGTAGGATTCTTCATTTACCCAGTCATCGCTGTCTACAACCTTGAAATAGAGCCCCTGGGCATTGTGGATACCGGTGTTTACGGCGCCGCCGTGGCCAAGGTTTGGCTGATGGATGGCGCGGACAATGCCTGGATATTTCTCCTGGTATTCATCTGCGATCTCGGCTGTTCTGTCCTTGGATCCATCGTCAATTACAAGGATCTCTACTTCATCTCCGCCTGGTAAAAGGGATTTGATGCAGTTCTCCATATAAGCTTCAGAATTATAACATGGAATTGCTATACTCAGTAATTTCATTTATTTTCCTCCTCATGTAGTGTAACGATTCTGTATTTTAAAATTACGCACCTTGCGATGTATTTTTCTTTTTTTCTTTGAGTTATGTTCTCAAAAACGCCAGCAGAACCGTTACATATATTTTTCATAAGCGCCAAACGCAGAAGGTATGGCGTAGTTTCTCTCTGATTCTTTTTTATCTGCAAAAAGAATTCCCGGGACATGTGTCTGCTCCAGGGAGGACACGCGGATCCGGTACGCTTTCATCCGCCACTCAATGTGGGAAAAAATATGCCTGGCATCTGGCAGTTCTTCTATATATAAGGGCTCTGCGCCAAGCTCTTTCACGTATTCCAGGGCTTCCTCACGGTTCAGGTATCCTTCTGTATTTGGAAGCTCGTATAATCCGGCAAGGAGGCCTTTCGGCGGCCGCTTGCGGATCGCAGTGCAGCTTCCATCCTGAATAACCAGAACGGTTCGCTCTTCCACCACTCTTGGCTTCTTTGGTGCTTTCACCGGAAACTTCTCCATGGTGCCGTGAAGTCCTGCCTGGCAAAAGCATCTCACCGGACAAAGATCACATTTGGGCTGTCCGTTGGGGACGCACACTACTGCTCCAAGCTCCATCATTGCCTGATTAAAATCACCTGGACGGTCTTTCGGGATAATTTCTTGCAATGCGCTTTCTGTCTTTTTGCGAAATGCAGGTCTGGTAATGTCTTCCGAATCTTCCGTCATTCTGGTGACTACACGGAAAACATTTCCATCTACGGCTGGCACCGGAATGCCATACGCTATAGAAGCGATAGCTCCTGCAGTGTAACTTCCTATCCCCTTTAACGAGATAAGAAGGGAAAAGTCTTCGGGAAGTCTGCCATTATATTTTTCTACCATTTCCCTGGCTGCCAGCTGCATGTTCCGCACACGGCTATAGTATCCAAGACCTTCCCACAGCTTTAACAGCTTTTCCTCCGGACAGACTGCCAGGGCCGGGATATCCGGCAGTTCCCTGATAAATCTTTCAAAATAGGGCTTTACAGCTTCCACGCGGGTCTGCTGGAGCATGATCTCGGATACCCAGGTGTAATAAGCGTTGTGCTTATCCCTCCAGGGCAAAATCCTTTTATTCTCATCATACCAGGTAAGAAGAGGCTGTATAAACTCATCTGTCATCTAGTTTCCTCCAAACACACAGGCACTGGATTCTGTATTTCCATCCCGTCCGGCTCTACCAGACAGTCATAGGCCAGAATATGCACCCCTGCCTTTTTCGCTTTCTGTAAGGTTTCCCCAAATTCCCGGTGCGTATCCCAGTTTGGTTCAAATCTTGTAATTCCCTTCATCTGGATCACCAGAAGCAGATAAGCCTCATATCCTTCCCTCATGCAATGGATCAGCTCTTCCAGATGCTTCACGCCCCTCGCAGTAGGAGCATCTGGAAAACGGGCAATATTGTCTGCTTCCAGGGTTACACCCTTGACCTCAATAAAAGCCTTTCTCTTATCTGAACAGGCATACAGATCGAATCTGGAATTTCCATAAGTTTTCTCAGGAGTTACCTGCACTTCCTCCGGAAAAAGATGTCCTGCCCTTACCCATTCCAGGGCGGCTTTATTGGGAATCTGGGAATCCATATTGATCAGGCGTCCGCCTTTATTTACACAGACCAGATCGTATGCTGTTTTCCTTGCCGGATTACTGCTCTTTTCCAGAAAAACCTGAACACCAGGAATCAAAAGCTCCCTGCATCTGCCTGTGTTCTTTACATGAACCGTCTCTGTCTGTCCCGCAATCTCCACATGTGCGATAAATCGGTTCGGACGATCCAGGAAACGGCCTTCTGTAATATTTTCGTATTTCATAGTTCACCTCGTGCTGCTGCCTGACTCCCAAAACGTGTCTGAAAAAGGCTTTCTTCAATGACAGTCTCAAGAAATAATGTAACTATTTCACTGCAATATAAAACTGACCAATAGTTCAAAAGCAACAGTCACCTTTCCTATCATAACATAAAATCGGCAAAAAGCCAGTTAAAATTGAAAAATCCCATATTAGGAGATTGATTTTTTTGATTTTCCTATATAGAATAGAAACCGTCAGATTTCAAAACAGAATGAGAAAAGAAGCAATTTAAGAATTTTAAGCACACCAGAAAGGACTAAAAACCTCAAATGGACAGTATTATTTTTGATATTGACGGAACTATATGGAATTCCACCGACGTTGTAGCTATGGCGTGGAATAAGGCTTTAGAAAAAGAGAATCTTGATGTCCGTGTGACAGCTGATCAGCTGAAAGGGCTGTTTGGCAGACTTCTCCCGGATATTGCGAAGGCAATCCTTCCAGAACAGACTGAAGCGGAGCAGCTTCGGGTCATCGATATCTGCTGCCAGGCTGAGCACGATCTGCTGCGTGCGATGGGGGCACCTGTTTACGACGGACTGGAAGAAACTTTGAAGGAGCTTAACAAACGCTACCCTCTTTTTGTAGTAAGCAACTGCCAGGCTGGATATATTGAGCTTGTTTTTGAGAAAACAGGGCTGGGAAAATACTTCACCGGTCATCTGTGTCCAGGAGACAGCGGGGAAGCCAAGGCAGCTAATATCCGTTCTATTGCTAAGAAATATCAGCTGAAAGCACCTGTTTATGTAGGAGACACCTTCGGGGATTACCAGGCATGTCAGGAGGCAGGGGTACCATTTGTATTTGCTTCCTATGGATTCGGACAGGTGGATACACCGGATTATGTAATTGAGAAGCCGGCGGATTTGTTGAAATTATTCTAATTATTTATACAACTTTTATTAGCATTCCTTACTTTTCAAAAAATAGTGTGCCTGACTCATCACTGAAGTAACGAGAATGTGACACACAGTTATTCAAAAGCAGATTGCGGGAATGATTTTTCAAACAGGCTCCAGTGCAGCTCAATATCCGGATTACAAAAGAAGCACCTGTATATCAATTTCCAGATATACAAGTGCTTCTTTTTCATCTCATTTCTTACATTTCTTGCGAATCACTACCACCATGATAATGAAGATAACAATTACTGCTGCCAGATAAATGATATCGTATACATAGCTCTTGACCACCATATCCAGACCGGTGAGGATTCCGAAAATGAGCAGAGTCACGCCGGAAACCAGCTGAACCTTTTTGTCATCGTAAAGCTTCTTACGCTCAGCAGCATTTCCGCCTTTCATAAGAATATCTCCATGACCGGTAAGAAGCATAACTCCCATTACAAGAGCTGCTATAGTCAGTATCATATCAAATGAATCCATATTCATATTAACTTATTCTCCACTTCTTTTGTGTTATGCTGCTGCCCGCGGTCTCAAAGACATGCAGCTGTCTTTTCATCCATCTAGAGCGTGTTTGTTCGTACTCAGTGACCAAAAACTAATTGTTACTGCTCACTGCAATTTTCCAGTCAGATAAATGATCTTTTAGTAGAAGCACACGATCGGCACATTGGTATCAATAATGCTGTACAGAGTAGCTGCTGCATCCAGCGGCATATTGATACATCCATGGGATCCGGCGTAGGTATAGCGGTCACCACCGAAATATGCCTGCCAGGTAGCGTCATGGAAACCAATTCCGCCGTTAAACGGCATCCAGTAGGTAACCTGGGTTTCGTACTCGTAAGTGCCGTCCGGCTTCTTCTCTCCACGAAGCACATCCGGGCTCTTCTTATAATACAGGGTGAAAATTCCCGGAGGTGTGGCTCTGTCATCATAACGGATATCTCCGGAAACAATGTCAGAGTCAAAGATGATGCTGCCATTCTGGTAATAGTACATGTGCTGACTACTCAAATCTACCTCGATATAGGTACTTCCAATGTCATTGTATCCATAAGAATTGGCTCTCATGGAATATACTGGTTCCCGTGTAGTCTGGGTACCTGTACGGATCTCTTCTGTCAGCTGTGCTGCTTCTGCGTCCTGATCGATTTTCCAGCCATATGCAGAGCCATAAACAGAAACAGTACGACCACTGGTCGTATTAAAGGAACGTGTTGTTCCAACTGTATCATGCTCACTTGCCAGCTGTGCCACAAAATCCTTGATATGCTGGGTAAAGGAAGCATCATCCTGCACCAGCTGCCCCTTGTCATCAAACTGCAGCCATTCCTTAAGGGTGCTTCCATCAAGAGTGACTGTCTGCTCTCCAAATGTATAGGTAATGCTGGCCTTGGTATAATTATTATAAGCATCCCTGGTGGCCTGAAGGGTGGGATCATCACTGGTCACTGCTGCCACTGCATATACATCCGGTGTATTTCCCAGATCAATGGATGTCTGGCTTCCAGAAATGGCGGTGTCCAGTGCCTTATAGGCTTCCTTCACCTTCAGCTTGCTGCCCTCTGTCTCAGGAACAATGGTAAACTCGCTTCCCTCAAGCGCCACATATGCATTCTCCGGCTCAACCTGGTTCTCTGACTGTGCACACTTCAATTCCTTTACTTCACTCTGAAGCAGACTCTTATCAAAAGTCACATTCTCCTGGGTGGTATAGCTTCTGGTCTCCATGAAACCCTTTACCCATTCATATGGCTTCTGCTGCTTCAAAAGATCCAGAACTTCTCCGTCAGACACATAGCGGTAATTGATCTGGTTTCCGCTGATGGTCTGCGGCTCCTGGTTCCGCGCGGTAACCTCAATGGAATAATCCTCCACATTGCTTGCAATCAGCTGCTCTGTCTCGTAGGCAGTCTTATTGGAACAGTTGATTCCGTTAATATAGGTTCCTTCAAAGAATCTGTCTGCATAATAGTAACTCACTGCTCCATAAGCGCATCCTGCTGTCACCGCAAGAATAGCTGCCACAATTCCCGTAACTTTAAGTCCCTTATGCTTCTTTCTGGGAACAGGGATGATCTTCTCATCCAGTTCCTCATCGGTAATAGGAACATAGGAAATCTTCGTCGGACGGGCAGATCTGGCTGCCGGCTTCGGAGACGGTCTGGCAGATTTCTTAGAAGTCTGCTTCTCAGGCTGGTCAGGTGCTACAGCACCGGCAGAGTCTTTTCTTCGGTGCTTTCTGCCTTTATTGGAACGGGGCGGAATAATTTCCACCTGAAGCTCTTTTTCAGATGTTTCCGGTTCATCTGCTGATTCATCGTCCTCTGAATCTTCGCTCTCTAAACCTTCTTCCTCTGAATTCTCTTCTTCAAATTCTGTCTCTTCCTCGTCCCAGAAGTCCTCTTCTTCCGAGCTCAGCTCTGCATCATCCTGGTCGTACTCTTCTTCCTCTGGATACTCCTCTTCAGAATCCTGCTCAGCCAGTTCTTCTGCATCGGAATCGTCTTCCCCCTCCCAGGAATCAAAATCACTCTCCTGGTCATCCTCATCATAAAAGTCTGCGCCGTGGAATTCCTCATCCAGATCTGCTTCAAGACCTGCCATAGCCGAATCTATTTTATCTTCAAAGTCTCCCGGGCTTCCCTGAGTATGCTTGTTGTCCTTACTCATGTATAAAACTCTCCTCTGATAAAAACACTGTTTGAACAAGGCTTCTCCATCTAATGGCGAAACCTTGTTTCATTATAACATATATTTTCCATTTTGTATCTTAAAATGTATATTTCCTTCAAAAGAATCCCTTTAATGTTAATTGCAATTCAAACTTCCACCCCAAGAGCTTATCCGTGAAAGTTAATTCTTCCGAAAGAATATATGGAAGTTACCCTTTCAAACTGGAAACTCGGATTGCAATCGACCTTTTTTCAGCCTTAACAGTCTATAACAGATTCATTTTATTAAATCACGTTTACGGATTTGTAATCCTGGCTTTCACTGCAGACATAATTTTCTCTTCATATCCTTCATCACATAGAAGTAAAGTACAATAAGAAGGACTGTTGCTACAATCCATGCAAATGGACTGGCCATGCATGCCATTGTATAACTCCTGGCATCTGCTGCAACAACTGCCATCACACCTCTTCCAATAAGCTCTGCCACGCCTGAGAGCATAGGAAGAAGCCCATATCCCATTCCCTGAAAGCCATTACGGTAACAATTGACCACATAAAGGGGAATCATAAACATTCCAACACAGCGAAGATATGTATCCACCATAGGGATCACCGCCTCTGCATTATCAGAGATAAACAGATAAGAAAAGCTTTTTCCCACAAAAAACAGGACAAATCCTACAACAACAGCATATGCACAGCCGATCACATCTGCACACCGGAACCCCTGACGCACACGGTCCAGCTTACGCGCACCAACATTCTGTGCACTATATGTAGACATTGTAGTTCCTATAGCTACAAATGCCTGGGTAAAGATATTATCAATCTTAGAGCCTGCTGTAAAGGCCGCAACTGCATAAGAGCCAAGTATATTCAAAGAACTCTGTACCATCATGCCTCCAATGGCTGTAATGGAATACTGCAGTCCCATGGGAATTCCCACACTGATCTGTTTTACGGCAATATCACGGTTAAAATACCAGTCTTCTTTTTTCATCTTTAGTTCCGGCACGGCCTTCCACATATAAATCAGGCAAAGAACTCCTGACACTCCCTGTGAAATAACGGTAGCCCAGGCAGCTCCCGGCGCTCCCCAGTGAAAAAAGATAATAAATACAAGGTCAAGTACAATATTCAGTCCTGCCGCCAGAATCAAAAAGTAAAGAGGCGTTTTGCTGTTTCCCAGTGCCCTTAAGATACTGGACACCAGATTATACAATACCTGGGTAAAAATTCCGGCACAGATGATCATAATATAACCATATGCACCATCAAAAATATCTTCAGGTGTATGCATGAATACAAGAAGCCTGTGCATTCCCAACATGCTTACTGCAGTCATAACAACTGCGATCACAGCAGAAAGAATTGCTGCATTACCAACCGTCTTACGCATCTCATCCATTCTTCCTGCTCCGAACTTCTGAGAGGTAAGAACTGTAACTCCTGTTGTAACCCCCATCAGGAATCCAATAATAAGGAACGTAATGGTTCCAGTAGCGCCTACCGCTGCCAGCCCCTTGGTTCCAACAAACTTTCCAACAATAACTGCATCTGCCATACTGTACAGCTGTTGAAAAACATTTCCCAGAAATACAGGAATAGTAAAATTCAACAGCATTTTCATGGGCTTTCCCACAGTCATATCTGTCTGCATATTCAGTTTTCCTCCATAAGAAAAAATATCGTTTGAGAGGGATTATAGGCGATATTTTTTCTACTTTCAAGCCCCTTTTTTTATTATTTTGCAACTATTCAGCAGGTGCTGTTCCCCGAGGTGTTTATTTGTGAACGCAGTCCATAGGATTGTATTATTTTAAGCGCTTGACAAAAACCATTTTCTGCCATACTATAAGAACCACATAACGAAATGTTAACGTGTGAAAGACATCTGTCTTTTTCGAGCTTACGTTTATATCTGCTGCCAGACTATGAACGGGAACCACGATCAAACGGCAGCACTACTATTTTTAAGAAGGGAGTTCCCCATGGGAGAAAAAGTTATAAACGCAGCCCTGCTTGGGCTTGGAACAGTTGGAACCGGTGTTTACAAGGTTCTGAAGAACCAGGAAGAAGAAATGACAGCCAAGATCGGCTGCAAGGTTAAAATACGCAAAATACTTGTCCGCAACCTGGAAAAGGCAGCTGGCAAGGTAGATGATCCGGCTGTCCTTACCAATAGCTGGGAGGATATTAAAGCAGATCCTTCCATTGACATTATAATCGAACTGATCGGTGGAATCGAACCTGCCAGAACCTATATTCTGGATGCTCTTCACGCAGGCAAGCACGTAGTAACAGCAAACAAAGATCTGATTGCCGTCCACGGAAAAGAACTTATGGACACAGCCAGAGCTTCCCATGTGGATTTTCTCTTTGAAGCAGCTGTAGCAGGCGGAATACCTATTATCCGTCCTTTGAAGCAGTGCCTGGCAGGCAACCACATGAGCGAGGTTATGGGTATTGTAAACGGTACTACCAACTTCATCCTCACAAAAATGTCCCAGGAGAATATGGAATTTAAAGATGCACTGGCACTTGCCACAGAGCTTGGCTATGCAGAAGCGGATCCTACTGCGGATATTGATGGACTTGATGCAGGACGCAAGGTGGCTATTCTCGCCAGCGTTGCTTTTAATTCCAGAGTGGTATTTGATGATGTTTATATCGAAGGAATCACAAAAATTTCCGCCAAGGACATCCGCTATGCAAAAGAGATGGGCTGTGCCATCAAGCTTCTTGGTGTTGCCCGCAATACTGAGTCCGGTGTAGAAGCTTACGTCTGCCCGATGCTGATTCCAAATGATCATCCTCTTGCAACCGTTAATGATTCCTATAATGCGGTCTTTGTCCATGGAGATGCTGTAGAGGATGCCATGTTCTTCGGACGGGGTGCAGGCGAGCTTCCTACTGCAAGTGCTGTAGTTGGAGATATTTTTGATATTGTGCGCAATATGGAAGCAGGCTGCTGCGGCCGTATCGGATGTACCTGCTATAAACAGCTTCCTGTGAAAAAAATGGAAGATACCTACAACCGTTACTTCCTTCGCCTTCATGTAGAAGACCGCTGCGGTGTACTTGCTGAAATGACAGAGGTTTTCGCCAAATATCACGTAAGCATTGCCCAGATCATCCAGAAGGACAGCCAGAACCAGGACGACCATCTTGCAGAGGTTGTTGTGATCACTTCCAAGGTTCGTGAGGGTGACTTCAAGACAGCGGTACAGGAGCTTTCCAATAAGTCTTCGGTAAAGCGTATTTCAAAGACTATCCGAGTTTATAGGAAGTAATTAGAAAAATCAAAATTATATTGTACATATGTTTATCTTAAGCATACAGTCAAAGGCACGATTCGTTCGTGCCTTTTTTATGTAATAAGCTGTTATATAAAAAGCCTGCCAAGGCAGAATTCTTTCTCATCAGAACTCCCATAGTAAATACTGCTAAAAATAGTTTCCAGAAATAAAAAAAATTGTGATTGAAAAATCCCAGATTTTTGATACTATATATAAGGAACAACAAAAGGGAAATTTTATCATATAAAGGAGCACATTATGAGCAAAAAACCAACGGTTTTAATGATTCTTGACGGATATGGCCTGAATGAAAGACATGACGCAAACGCTGTATACGAAGCGAACACACCTGTCATGGACAAGCTGATGGCTGAATATCCTTTTGTAAAAGGTAATGCAAGCGGACTGGCTGTAGGTCTTCCGGACGGTCAGATGGGTAACTCCGAGGTTGGTCATATGAATATGGGTGCAGGCCGTATCGTATACCAGGAGCTTACCAGAATCACCAAAGAGATTCAGGACGGAGACTTCTTCAAAAATGAAGCACTTCTTGCAGCTATGAAGAATGCCAAAGAAAATGATTCCGCGATCCACTTCATGGGTCTTCTTTCTGATGGTGGTGTTCACAGCCACATTACTCACCTTTTTGGTCTTCTTGAAATGGCTAAGAAAGAGGGACTTAATAAAGTTTATGTACACTGCTTCCTGGACGGCCGTGACACCCCTCCGGCTTCCGGAAAAGGATATATCCAGCAGCTCCAGGCGAAGATGGATGAGCTTGGCGTAGGTGAGATTGGTGTTGTTTCCGGACGTTATTACGCAATGGACCGTGACAACCGCTGGGATCGTGTTGAGCTTGCTTACAACGCACTTACCAAGGGCGAGGGTGTTAAGGGAACCGACGCAGCTGAGGCTGTACAGGCATCCTATGACGACGGCAAGACAGACGAATTCGTTCTTCCAACAGTCATTGAGAAAGATGGAAAACCAGTTGCCGTTGTTTCTGATAAAGATTCTGTTGTATTTTTCAACTTCCGTCCTGACCGTGCACGTGAGATTACAAGAGCATTCTGCGATGACGAATTTACAGGTTTCGCAAGAGAGAAACGCCTTGACCTCACATATGTATGCTTCACAGATTACGATGACACCATCGGAAATAAGCTGGTTGCATTCCACAAGGTTCAGCTTCACAACACATTCGGCGAGTACCTTGCAGCTCACAACATGACTCAGGCACGTATCGCTGAGACAGAGAAATATGCTCACGTAACCTTCTTCTTCAACGGTGGCGTTGAGGAGCCAAACAAAGGCGAGGACAGAATCCTTGTGAAGTCCCCGAAGGTTCCGACTTACGACCTGCAGCCAGAGATGAGCGCTCCGGAAGTATGCGAGAAGCTTGTTGCAGCAATCAAATCTGAGAAATATGATGTGATCATCATCAACTTCGCCAACCCGGATATGGTTGGTCATACAGGTGTTGAAGCTGCAGCTATCAAAGCTGTTGAAGCTGTTGATGAGTGCGTAGGAAAGGCTGTAGAGGCTCTGAAGGAGGTTGACGGACAGATGTTCATCTGTGCTGACCACGGTAACGCAGAGCAGCTTGTAGACTATGAGACAGGCGAGCCATATACTGCTCATACCACCAATCCGGTACCGTTCATTCTGGTTAATGCAGACCCGAAATATACTCTTCGTGAGAACGGCTGCCTGGCAGACATCATCCCGACTCTGATCCAGCTTATGGGCATGGAGCAGCCAGCTGAGATGACTGGTAAATCACTTCTGGTGGAGAAATAATCCGCTTATACAGCTCTGTTGCTTTAAAGGGTGCTGGCTTAAATGCCAGCGCCTTTTTATTATGTCCTTTTTTATTATGGCACAAAAAGAACAGCTCTGACAGATTTTCCATCCATCACAGCTGTTCTATTATTCCTGATACCTATTGTCGCCAGCTCTTTCTGAATTATTGTTTCCCTTATACAACAACACGATTTAAATCGTACTTCCACTGTTTACTACTTCTTATATAAAAACTACTTCTCACTGAGCTCCTTCAAAAGCTTCTGAAGATGGCGGATATAATGAAACCCTGCACACAGAGTTACCGAAATAATAACAGACAACAGTGCAGCCATGACCACATATACCACAGCGCCAGATTTCGCCCCTGCTACCATACAGTAAAACAGACACGAAGACAATGCAGCTGCAAATACAGTGGAACCTGCTATTTTTAATCCTTTTCGCATATCTTAGTCCTCCCAGATAGGGTGACTATAATCACCCTGTTATGTTTTTCATTTTAAACCCATAATAGAGATATGGCAAGAACAAAATGGACAGGAATTTGAGTGATGATAAAATACGACAGATTCTGGGAGACATTGAAAAAACGCCATATTTCACAGTACTATCTCATTAATGAGTGTGGAATCGAAAAAAGGTTATTGCGCAGACTTCGGGACAATGAAAATGTAGAAATCTTTTCATTAGACCGAATATGCACTGTTCTTAACTGTGATCTGGATGATATAGTAGAATACGTACCCAATAACCCTGATATCATTGAGGATGCGAAAACAGCCCAAAAAGAGGCAGCCGCATCACATCCTGTTCACACTCCATCGAAATAACTGGTGCTTCAGACTCCCACAGTATAAACCATACATAAACTATACGTGTCTCAGCTCTGATAAACACGTTTTTTTGAAAAAGAATAAAAATACTTACATTTTTATTTTTTTGCACGGATGCCTAATTCTTTGTTTCGGCTGAGTGGAGAGAGTCTGGAATTATTTTTAGAGCATTTTGTTCTTTTTTCATATTGTTTTTTAATTAATCCAGGGTATTAATTTTTCCATAAAGAACCCTGCTGCATAAAAAGCACCGCCAGGTGACTTTCGCATTTTATCTGCGAATTTTCATCTGACGGTGTTTTTATCTTAAAAATTATTTATTCAACCTCTTCTGGCTCCATACTCAGCTTATGCTCCACTTCTGTGCCAATATCATACTTCTGTCTGTATTCCTTAAAATAAGTGTAATATTCCAGACTGTCTGTAGGATAAATTCTGGAGTTGTGAATGTGGATGTCTGTAGTCTCTTCCCCACTTTTCATAAGTGCTGTCATGGCACTTGCACAGTGGGAAGCAATACGTCCAAAGCTGTTCAGAATATCGCTGAACACAGTTCCCTCTTCCAATCCGCATTTGCCCTGGCTGAGGCGCTCTGCATGGCGCATCTTCAGTTCATCACAAAGTCTGGTGATTACCACGCCAAGAGGTGCAACACGCTGTGCTGCCTCTTTATCGTCGTTCATAAATGCATTGCAGGTTACATTGATTTCTTCACGGACAGCATCCATAACTACATTCAACTCGTCCCATGCAGTCTGGGAGAATGTTGTATGATTATCATGCATTTCGTTGGACATATGTGCGATGTAGGAAGCATGATCGCCAATTCTCTCAAAGTCATTGATAGTGTGCAGATAAAGGGAGGTCTGGCGCGTCTGGGCGGTATTCATCTCACGTTTGGTGAGCTGGATCAGATACTCTCCAAGACGGCTCTCATATTTGTCGATCAGGTCTTCCTTACGCTGTACCTTGTCATATTTATCCTGCTGATAATCATTCAGAAGGTTCATAGCTCTGTTTACATTCTTACGAAGCTTCTTGGCCATACCATTCATAGCACGATGACACTGTCCAATTGCAAGTGCAGGATAATTTAACAGACGCTCTTCCAGAAGATCGAAGTCTGCCTCGTCCTCCAGCTCCTCTGCGCTGTCCTTGACCAGATAGCATACCAGTTTCTCCAGCTTGGAAATAAACGGGAAAAGCACCACAACGGTAGCCACACGGAAAATGGTGTTCAAAAATGCGATGGATACCGGAGTCATGATCATATCCAAAAATCCAAAATGAATGAACGCATTCAAGGTATAAAATACAATGGACCACAGGATCAGACCAAATAAGTCATTCAGCAAATATACAAGAGCTGTTCTCTTACCGTTCTTATTCGCTCCAATTGCAGAGATCAGTACCGGGCATGCAGCACCAACACCTATACCAAGAACAATTGGAAATGCACTTGCAAAGGTGAG
This sequence comes from Ruminococcus sp. RTP21358st1_G6_RTP21358_211008, assembly GCF_040908885.1. NCBI lineage: Bacteria > Bacillati > Bacillota > Clostridia > Eubacteriales > Oscillospiraceae > Ruminococcus > Ruminococcus sp. RTP21358st1_G6_RTP21358_211008. The sequence goes on along the minus strand of NZ_JBDGDM010000008.1, from coordinate 87,456 downwards.
GATTCCGGTTACGGAAAGAGCCTGCAGCACACCAACTGTTGCAGATGCACTCTGAAGCACTGCGGTAAATGCAATACCTACCAGGATACCTGCAATTGGGTTGGAAAACATTGTCAGCATATCAATGAATACAGGACTTTCACGAAGAGGAGAAACTGCTCCACTCATCATCTGCATACCATTCATCAAAATGGCAAAGCCCAGCATAATGTTTCCAATATTTCGGTATACAGATCTCTTACAGACCATACGAAGCATGATACCGATTACAGCAACTACTGCTGAAATAGTGGCTGTAGAAAGAATACTTGCAATTCCACCGGAGCCCTGGATATAAGACAGACACAGAATCCATCCTGTAATACTGGTTCCGATATTTGCGCCCATGATAATACCAATTGCCTGTTTCAGCTTCATCATACCGGAGTTTACAAAACCGATTACCATAACGGTAGTGGCGGATGATGACTGGATTACACTGGTAACACCTGTTCCAAGTGCTACTCCCTTCAGCGGGGTATTGGTCATTTTGTAAAGGAATGCTTCCAGCTTATTACCAGCAACGGATTTCAGTCCGTCTCCCATCAGCGACATTCCAAAAAGGAAAAATGATACTCCGCACAGCAAAGATAAAACCATTGAAAAAATTGCCATGTTCTAATCCTCTGTTGTCGTTTCCCTCTGCCAATTCTGCAGAGGCGACCTTTCTTTTCAAAGTATTTTCTTTTGTTAACGTGGATTTTTCTCAATTTTTACATATCCTTAATCATTATGCCATAATCATAGGCTGATTACAATATTTGATTAATTTCAAATTGTAATTTTTTGCGGTTCAAAATTTCCATTTTTCTGTATAATCTGACGAAATATATGGTAATTTTTATTTCTATTCAGCTTACTGACGATAAGTAGATACCATTATGCAAGAATCTTACACACAACCGGCATCTCTCTTATCAGTGACATCACTATATATGAAATTCCCATCTTCTGATTACCATGTAATTTAAGCGTTTAATTGCTTTTTATCTGGATTAATATGTCTGATCTGCCAGATAATGCATTTAATTGATACTGGAACTGCAACAAGACAGGCAATAGCACCAAATAGCATAATCGCAACATCCTGAAAGAGGAATCTGGAATTGAGAATGATTTCCAGACTATATTTTTGTGTCTGCACATAGGAAAACAATAAAATACTCCCTCCAAGATATGCAAAAAGCAATGTGTTTACTGTTGTGCCTATAATTTCTTTTCCCACCTGATACCCTGTTGAAGTAAGTTCTTTCTCTACCAGACTGTTTTTATGAGTCCAGACTTCATACACAGATGACGTCACAGATAGTGCAGTATCAATGACAGCTCCCAGAGTGCTGAAAACACTTACAAAAACAGCCACATGAAGCATATTAATACTGATATCTGTGTTGTAATAGTACATAAAATCCTCTTCTGAAATCTGAAGTTCATTTAAGCCATAACTTCCTGTTCTCCACGTAATAGCAAAAATCGGAATAAACAGAATCAGCATTACAAACAGTGTAGCCAGAAAGGCAGCTCGCGTTTTGACATTATTTCCATTCTGATAAAACAGAGAATTATAACAGACACCTGCTCCTGCCGCCAGTATCAGAAGCAGTGCGGGAAAACCAGCTAACATCAATATAACCGAAAAAAACAGAATAATAATATTACCTGCCAGTGCCATGATTGAAACAGCTCCACGTTCTCCTCCAATTGTAATCATCAAAAAAAGCAGCACTAATGTAAGAAAAAGAATCATTATTTTCCACTCCTTTTCAGTGATGGTATTTTCATAATAATCGAAGCAATTAAAACAGATACTGGTATTGCCAACACTATTCCAATACTTTCTATCAGAAAGCGACAGATATCATATGGAATGTGATATCTTACAAGCGTTATAAATCTGATCTCATTATTCATTTTAAGAATAAACATTGGAATCATGCCACTTACAAGAACAAATAGCAGTACATTTATCATGGTTCCCATAATATCATATCCGATTTCCCTTCCCGAATGTATCAGCTTTCTTATAGAAACTGATGGATTTTTGCGAACAATTTCACCAGTTGCTGCACTTATAGTGACTGTTACATCCATAATCGCTCCAAGCCCTGTCAGCATAATATCTGTCCAGAATATGTCGGCTGAATTACTCATGCTTCCAAGGTATTCCAGATTAGAATAATCTAAATCTCCATACCTGTGAATAGAAAAATCAAACAGCATCATAATCAGGAAAAGAACACATAAAGTCGAAAGAACAGCAGCCCATGTTTTCCTGTGAATTCCATTCAGACAGATCAATGTAGTCAACGAAAAAAGAAGTGCAATTACATTACATATTCTCAGAATATTCTTTCCATCTCCCAACAGTTGAAATCCGTACGCAAAAATCAATGTATTCAGTATCACTGATACGATCGTATAACCCCCCTGTTTTCTCGTAATATAGATCAGAAGAATAATCAGACCACCCACCAGTACGACCAGATAGATGTCACGTTTTACAGAACGTATAGTTTTTCCAGGTCTGTCTTTTGACCCATTCAGAAGTACCGTATCTCCTTTATGGTATTTCTGCGTCTGAACCTGTGAAGAAGTGTATTCGTTAGAAAGTGTAATTTCTTTACCTTTATATGCACCGTTCAATATCCGGGCTGTAATTTTCTGAGTATAATAGTGTTCTTCTGCACCTCTGGTTCCTTCTCTGCTCATGGTTTCCATTTCTGATACAGAACATATTTTTGCCAGAGGAGTGTGATAGAATCTGGCATTAAAACAGGTAAATATAACACAGATAATATAAATGCCAGCTAAAAGATATTTTTTATGAGATAGACAAAATTTCATTGAATTTATTTTCTCCTTCCAGATTAATATTTCTGCCAATATCGCATTGTACGCTTTTATTCGATGTTGGTCAATGTAAATTGCAGATTATTTGCAAATATTGTTGGCATTTTGATACTGTTCACTGGTAACATTCCGCGAGGTGTTTTTTGTGAACAAAGTTCACAGAAAACCCGAGAGTTGCGGCGCGAAATCATGCAAAGCATGATTTCTGTGCATCGCGAAGCGCGTTACTGTGAACGGAGTGAACAGTAACGGCATTTTTTTCTGTCCCGCGCCAGCATCTATAATACAAATAGTTTGCATTTACACAAAATTATTTTCTATTTCCGGAGTTAATAAATGATAGATAAAAGGCCCCAAAGCTCTGTTTCAAACATTCTGATGGAGCAAAATATATACCTTATAAATAGTTTTCTTGAATCAAGCTATCTCTGTTTAATAAATAGGATAAACATATTCCTCTTCTGACGGCTCTGCGTCTTCTATATCAGTGACAGTAATTTCCATCCCTTTATGTTTGTCATAGTGATATGTACCTGTTACATTTATCCATGCATCCTGCGTCAAATCAGAAGGCAGGTACCATATTGGTAACCTCAATCTTATCCCCTCCAACCTTTGTTGCAAAATCATACATAGGATAAAAGCTTGCCATAACATTTATTTTTTTTCCAGAAGAAGTATCCTCAGTTTCTGCTGCATATGCCAGATTAAAAGAACCAATGCCAAGTGCTATTGTAGCTGCAAGTGCTGTTCTAGTTAATAATTTTTTTCTCATAATAAAATCCTTTCTGCACAAACCTGATGTGCCTGAAAATAAAATTTCAAAAGCATATTATCTCATCCGCTTAAAATAAGCGCAAACCATTTGCGTTTATTAAAATAACGCATAGAATACCGGCCGTCAATAATATTTGCAAATTATTTGCATTTCTGGAGCATAATTGACTTAGGCGAAATAAAAAGATACAATAGAAAAAAGCACATATGAAAGGAATAAAGAAAATGGCTGAGCGAAAACCCTATACTACAAAAACAAGACAGATTATTCTGGAGTATTTGAAGTCCCAGAAGGCTGTCACTGTCAGTGTGGCTGATATTGAAAAATATTTAAAAACTGAAGGAATTAAGGTAAATACAACAACTGTATACCGATATCTTGACAAGCTTTGCGCCGAGCATATTGTAATCAAATATCCGGATCTGAACAGTGATAAAGCTGTGTTTCAGTTTGCAGGAGAAGAAAAAAAATGCACAGAACACCTACATCTGAAATGCATCAGATGTGGCAAGGTTGTGCATCTTGACTGTGACTTTATGGATGAATTTAAAGAGCATTTGTATAAAGATCATGGCTTCCGGCTGCATTGCAGCGGAGATATGCTTCATGGCATCTGTCAGGACTGTGAAAACAAAAAAATTTCTTCTCCACAGAGCTGACTGTCTTTTAGTAAACAACAGTTTCCCCGTCTTCCAGCATATCATAGTTAGAAACACCGTACGCTGTTAATTGGCCACGCATCGTAAAGCGTGTAACTGATGCATGAGCAACATTATCCATATGTGTCAGATAAAGCTTCGCCTCTGGTGCTGTCAGCGAAACATTCCATACATCCTCAGCACCCATAATCAAACGGCCATTTTCCTTTGTTTCAGCAGCACAACACGAGATGGAAAACCTGTCAATTTCTCTGGTCTGCCAGACAGTTTTTCCACTGAGGATCGCTGCCTTTTCTTCTATTGTCATCTTTTCAACCAATTTTTACTGTTTCATAATTGTTTTCCATCCCACTTTCATCCTTATTCAGCATTCTTTCTTTTCTTATATCCTCTAATTACCAGTACTTCCATTCCTGCCATGAAAAGGGCTATTACAGTGTCGATACCAATTCCTGCTTTTTTCCAGTTTTCCATACCTGTTTCTTCGTGTTCTCCATCATAAGCCCAACTGCTTACAACTGTATACATGACATTTTTGCAGGCATTTCTCATCTGAAGTACAGATGTTGGATGCTCTGGATTGGCTACATTGTTCTCTTCTCCATTGAATGTAGACAACATTACATCTACTCCATTCGCCAAAGCTGCATCTGCATTCATAAATCCATGACCATTGTTTCGGAAGAAGTCTGTAAGCGCCATTCCCCTGAATCCCCATTCATCTCTGAGAACTGTATTCATAAGGTTACTGCATTCTCCAGTCCATTTATCTCCAAGGAAACTCCAGGAAACCATAACCGCATTTGCTCCACCTTGTTTTACAGAAATCTCGAATGGTTTCAGATAAATTTCCCGGATTGCCTGCTCATTCGACCAGACACTTACCATTTTGGCATTACCTTCATACATAGCAAAATGTTTAATGTAAGAATAAACTCCGTATTTTCTTGCTCCTTCTACTGCTTTTGCTCCCATATTTCCTGAAAGAATTCCATCTTCTGAGAAATATTCATAGTTTCTTGCACCAAATGCGGTTCTATGAGTATTCATACCTGGTGCATACCAGCCCTCTGCACCCATTTCCTGACTGATCTTGCCCATGCATTCACCCCAGGCCTGTGCAAGTTCCTTATTCCATGTGGATGCAACCACAACTTCAATTGGGAATCCAATAGAACCAACTCCTGTAAAGTTGTTATTAATTGCTGCTGGTCCATCAAAATCAAGTGTAGCCACTTTTCCCACAGAATCCATGGCTGCTGTCTGATAACCAGCCATTGCAATCATATTTGCCATTTCATCAACAGTAAGCTGATCCAGAAGTTTTTCCCAACGAGGATCGTCATAATCAGCATCACGCATATCAGCTAATGTAAGTCCATTATCTGCTCCCGTTGTCGGCATTACATCCTCATCATTGAGATATGTAGTCTTATCAAAATTGCTGTTCAGATGATATTCAGAAACATATGGCTCACCCAGCTCTGCAGATGCCGGTGCTGCTGTAGCCTCTTCATAATTTGCAAAATGATCTGCTCGTGATAAATATGTCACATCGCCTTTTGCATCTTCAAATACATTTGTTGCTGCAGTATCATCTGATGCTCTTTTATTTTCTCCCTTATATACTACATCTTTATCTGCAGTATAAGTTTTCTGATCCAGCACAGTGTGTGAATCACTGTTAATAGAGATTACATAGTCACCTTTTTCAAGAACATACGCTTTTGCATTATTCTCATCATAGGAGGCCATATCTTCTATACTAAATGTAACTGTAACAGTCTGAGATTCTCCCGGCTGAAGCAGATTTGTTTTTTCAAACTCAATTAGATTTGCAGAAGATTTCTCAATTCCTCCATTTGTATATGGCGGTTTATAATACACTTCTACTACATCTTTTCCGGCAACATCTCCGGAGTTGGTTACTTCTACATCTACAGAAATCTGTCCGTCTTTTTCCTCCAGTTCACCCATTTTCTGTTCAAATTCTGTGTAACTCAGACCATATCCAAATGGATACTGTACAGTCTTGTCGTAATCAATCGCACCTTCCTGTGCAGCTGTTTCATAGTACTTGTATCCTACATAAATGCCTTCCACATAATTGGTAAATGCCGGAGCATACACCTGCGCAGTTCCTGCGTTCATTCCTTCAACAGCCATATCTGCCAGATTTGTATACTCTGTTTTTTCTGCATTATTCCACCACGGAGCAGTCGTCATATCATAAATAAATGTATCCGGTGTTTTTCCGGAAGGATTGACTTCACCTGAAAATACTTTACCAAGTGCATTAAATCCCACATTTCCCGTTCCTGGGCACCATACAACAGATTTAATCTGAGGATATTCATCTGCGAAACCAAGTTCAAACTGATTTGCTCCATTATAAATTACAATGACATTATCAAAGTTTGAGCAAACCATATCCACCATATCTCTCTCAGTTTGTGAAAGCTGTAAATAATGCTCTCCCTCAGGAAAATCATCATATTCATCAGAATTATTATCATATGCTGCTTTTCTTACATCCATAGGAATATCATTATGACCTTCACCTGCTTTTCTGGAAAGAACCACAACTGCCACATCAGAATACTCTTTCGCACTTTTAATAAGCTCATCACTGTATGTATCTACAGGTGGCTCCGGTAATGTCCAGCTCTGTTTCTGGATAGACATTTCCGGATCATCTGCACCATAATTGTTATAAAAATCAACCAGTTTCTGGTTAATAGAAAATCCGGCATTTTCAAGTCCCTGATTCAGACTGACAATATCATACAGATCATTAATTCCACCGGAACCAGCTCCTCCGTAAGCCGGATTAATAGATTCCCAGCCAAAAATATTCAGTTTTTTTGTTTCATTTAAAGGAAGCAAGCTTTCATTCTTCAGAAGAACAATTCCGTCTTCCATAATTTCTTCTGCCACTTCCGCAGCTTCTTCATTTGTTTCATCGCTTAAAGTTCCATTTCCCGTTGCAAGTCCAATCAATGTAGCCATTGGTCCAAAACAGATCATATTCACGCAGACAACAACAGCAAGAACCATTGCGATCACAGCTTCTCCTCTTATCAGAAATCTTTTGTCCCTGGACATCCTGCGGCATGCAACCATAATTACGATTCCAATTACAAGTGCAGCAATAATACCGATAATATATGGTTTGCATAATTGTAATACCGCCAAAACATCTTCCATTTCAACACTGATCATTCTCTTTTTCCTCCTTTAACTCCCTCGTCTTTTTCAGGTATCCTTTTCTTCTTGTTTCATATAATCTAATATAACATCTCCAAGATACGCTACATCCTCAGCTGCAAATGCCATTGGAAAATTATCAGAGAAAAGAATTTGTGCAGAAGGTGGAAATTCCTCATCACCTGACCATAAAATAAAACATAATTTTAATTCACGAAAAACTTCAAATTCGTAGGATACATCTCCATACTTTTGGCGTATCCCTGCCAATTTTTCCATTAATCTTTCAAAAACATCTTGTCTATTTCCATATGTTTTCGCGAGCCTCATAATACAACGCCCATAAAACTGCCTATAATAAACCTCTCCCCAAGGAAGATCACGATAGGACAAAAGATCCCCCGCAGCTTTCATATAATCTCCCTCTGAAAAATATCGTAACATCAAGATTTTTGCATGAATATCATTACACAAAATCGCATCTTTATCTGATTTATCTATGCAATGAATTTCGAACTCTGGATAACTGATCGTGTATGTGTTCTGCATAAACTTTATTATAAATGACTTGCTATTATCATCAAATGGTATATCCAGCCGACTTGTAACACCCTCTGGATTTACATTCTGAAACTCCGCAAGGTAGTATTCATATGGTTTCATTTCCAGATTATGTTTTTCATAGTAATCCTGTAACATTCTAAATCTCCTTATTCTGTTAAATAGAAAGTAGGAATTCTGTTAAGTTTTCAATAGCATCTGGTTTTTCTGACAGTTCTTTCCCCATCAGCCCCTCTCCCATAATGCCAGGATCCGCACTAAGAGATACAGCGACTCGATTTGAATTCCATACAGCTTCATACATCATTTCCTGATTCTCTTTTGTTACTTTATTGAGAACGTAATAAAATGGTTTTCGAATACTTTCCGATAATTCCCCGATTTTTTTGGAAAGCTGTAGGGATTCATAGGATGGATCTATGATTATCAATATCAAATCTACACCGTTATCAATTCCACGTCCAAAGTGTTCAATACCAGCCTCCATATCCATTAGCGCAAATTGGTCTTCTGTAAGCCTGAGATTTTGGATAAATTGAGTCATAACAGTTCCCATAGCACAAGAACACCCTTCATTTGCTTGATGAATTTTTCCACTGGTCATCAGTTTTACACCGTCCTTCAGACTATAATAATCTTCCGGTATATCATCTATAGTCCAGGTTTTCTCAAAAAACTGATGAGTAAATTTTGATAACATCATATCATTTAAAACATTTTGCTTACCACCGAAATAGTCTGTAAAATCTCTGGGAAGCTTCATACCTAGCTGTCGGTGTAGACCATAATTAGATTCATCGGAATCAATTACCAAAATTTCTTTTCCTCGTCTGGCTAAAGCCTTAGCCAACAGACTGGTTACTGTACTTTTTCCACATCCACCTTTTCCACAAACTGCTATTTTCATCTCTATATTTACTCCTCTTCTTTTTTCTAAATAATAAGAATTACATATGACCATACTTCAAACTGTCTTACTCCACTTCCTCCAGTTCTGTTCCTTCTGAAAGAATATATCCGCAGTTATCGCATACTCCGTCCTCTGCTAGTATCCCGTCTTTCACAAAGGCTTCAATGCCTCCCTGTTCATGACAGCGTGGACAATCTAATTCCTGTATCTTTTTCTGATTTCTTACATCCTGGCAAGTGGAAAATTCAATTTTACCCATAGTGATTCCTCCATTTTCATTCCATATCAATTTGTCTTCGCAAAAAAGTTCCTACCATACGGGAAAAATTACTGATATTACGAATATAGGCAAAGTCTTTTCCATAAATTCTCTTTTCCACAGAGAGCTCTTCTTCATTCCCTACAAAAATACCAATTACGAAAATTCCCTGATTTCTGGCCCGACGCACCTCATATGCAGTATCTTTCACAGCTCCTTCTCCGTCATAGATCCTGGGCTGGCGGGTTCCTGGTCGTTGTATGCTCATATCACAGGGTTTTCCATCACTTAATACGATTAAAATCTTATTTTTTTCCGGTCGCTCCATGAGAGAGGAAGAGACTGTTTTCAGTGCAAGCCCGTCTCTGTTATTGGCATATGCCCGAAATTGAAAGATTCTTTCATTTGTTTCCCTTGGATCTTCATAATCCCGAAATCTCTGAAGTACTGTATATCCCCAGAAAGCACAGTATCCTGTCACCCGATGAGGAATTCCTGCCTGGCTTAATGCTTCACTGATAATATATCCCTGCGCCGCTACCTGAGCCTGTCTGCCAGCCTGGGAACCACTGGAATCAATCAGGACGTCTATTACAAACTCAGAATCTTCTGATCTCTTTTTTCTATTAAATAACTTGTCATCGTCTGTTCTTCCAATTTTCCATAACCTCTCAGGAACAAGCTGCCCTGCATCAGATCTGCTGACAAAATCATCCTTTCGGATTATAAACGCCCGTTTCAGTGACTCTGCCAACACAGAAATATTTCTTTTGATGATCCAGTGATTATTTCCATAATAGGCTTTATTTTTTTCAAACTGCAGCTGAGAAAAACGGTATTGATTATTTTTTATCACAGGGTTCTGTAAAATTCCATCTGTAAGATACAGGATACAGTTTTTGTGGATTCCTGTACAAAATTTCCGGTTGACTCTGGCCTGCTCCGATTCACTTAGATACGATTTTCCGTAATTCAGTTCCACATATTCCCGTATCCGTCGCACTGCCTGTGGATTTAAATTCTCCGGGCTTTCCGGAACTTCTTCATTTTCCGGAGAGAAATAAAGTCTTTTTTTCTTTTTGTTTTTGATATCCAGACTCATCATCTTTTTTTTGAGATTAGAAAGATATTTTTGAATGATGTCTTCCATCTGTTCATCCGTCATGCATTCCTGCCACGCGTCATTGGCCAATGCCATATCCGGTAAATTAAGAATCTTCTCCAGATTTCCATTCCTTTTTTCAAAAGAAGGATCCAGAACATGATTATAAATCTCATCTATCACGTTTATGACATCTTCCGTATTTTCCGCATTCTTCAGAGATAGAATCTTGTACAATGCAATCTCTGCCTGTGGATCCATTCCCTTATCGTCTGTGTTCTCCAGAACATGCCTTATATACAGAAGCCTGATCCTGTGAATCAGGCCTGTTCCAGCTTTGTCTGATACCTGCTCTTCCTCGGCCTTTTCCAATTCTCTGAACGCCCATTCTCTGATTTCCTTTGTTCCCAAACGTTCTCGAATGGTAAACCGATTCACTGCAGCATCCATGCATAATCCAGCAAGAGGTAAAAGCATATCTTCTCCAGCAGAAAAATGTAATTTTTTCATCAAATACATGCCAAGTTTCTTCTGATCAAAATATCGTGCAAAAGCACCCTGTTTCACTGCCTCATACAGAACCGTTTGTTTTGAATAAACATATTTTTCTGTGTCCGGTTCAAATTCCGTATCATAATCACCACTGACTGTCCAAAAAAGATTTCTGATACGATTGCTGATCTCCAGATGATGTTCTTCCAGTTGTTCCGCCGGCCATCTGACATCCTCCATACAAGTTTACCCCCATATGTCTTTTCCGGTCCAGGAAGATGGGATTCTGGTAGAAACCACATCTTCTACGATCTCTTTTTCAAATACATCAAAACTTTTATTTATGATTCCCATCTGGATTGCATCAATTGGAGAAAGTCCGCTTCTTGTTGCTTTTACAGCAGAAACCAATCCTCTCAGGTCAAGAGATTTTGTTGAGATTTCTCCATGATAAGCTTTGATCTGCAAATCCAGAAACAGTCCTGCAAAAGCTTTCAGTGCACTTTTTTCCCCATCTGGAAAATGTTGCCTTAATATAAAAAGGACACTATCCTCATCCATTTCAGGCATATCGATTACCATAAACCTTGAAACCAGTGCTTCATTTAGTTCTCTGGTACCTGCGTAACCATAATTCATCGTACCGATAAATCGTGTTGCCGGATGAAGTAAAATCCTGTTATATCCTGGAATATCGATTCTGCGCCGATGATCCAATGTGGCATGCAGTACAGAAACGGCATCATTTTTTGCCATATTGATTTCGTCCAGGATTCCAAATCCTCCAAATTCCGCGCATTGGTAGATAGGGCCTTTCCGAAGGCGAACCTCATTATTTATAAAGGTATCCGTTCCAATCAGATCGGCACTGTCTGTATTTACATGAAAAGAAATGTCGTATTCCGGTCTTCCGAATATCCATGCCAGTGTCTCACATAGTACATTTTTTCCTGTAGCTTTCACACCGGAAAGTAACAGGTTATCTCCCTGAAGAAGTGCTGCTATTGACATTTCCAGAATCTTTTTCCCATAAAATAGGATATCCGGTTTTTCTACTCGTTCCTTTACCTGATCCTCTACCTCATAACGCATGTGAAAATCTCTCAGTTCTCCAATCAGTTCCTGCGCTATCTTCTGGTCTTCTAAATATTTTTCTATTTCTGTCCAATGACTTCTCATGAAGATTTTCCTTTCTTTGCAATTGGTTATACCAAATCAAATAATATTTCTGTTTACTCAATCTTCAAACTTTCAATCCTCCAACTCACAATCCTAACTTCTTTACAATTTCTCCCAGTGCACTTCTTACAGGAGAATCTTTCGGAAGCCGTATGATCGGCTTTCCATCACAGTCATACTGATATACCTGGTCATCATGTGGTACAACGCCTAACAGTTCCAGTCCCTGATTTCGGATTTCTTCCAGAGTTCCGGCATCCAGTTTTCCATCTGGAACACGATTCACGATTAGTCCAGTTTTCTGTGGTTTAAAGTTTAACTCCTTCATCAGCTTCGCAATACGTCCGGCTGCCTGAACACCTCTTCTGGAACAATCGCTTACAAGAATGGCAACTTCCATCATTGGCAGGATTCCTCTGCTGATATGTTCCATACCTGCTTCGTTATCAACCACAATATATGGATAATGGCTTTGCAGTTTCTGAACCTGGGTCTGTACAAGACCATTTACAAAGCAATAGCAGCCCTGTCCCTGGGTTCGCCCCATTACCATCAGATCATAATCATCTTCTTCCGCAATCGCATCAGAAAGACGCATTTCCAGATATGCCTGTTTCGTCATACCAGATGGAATCTGATATCGTGGATCTACGCCTGCCCGCTCAATTTCCTCTCTCAGCTCCCCAAGTGTGACCTCCGGCTCAACACCGAGCACTTCGTTCAAATTTGCATTTGCATCTGCATCCACCGCCAGGACCGGACGTTTTCCGCTTTCACATAAATACTGGATCAACAATCCACAAAGAGTTGTTTTTCCTACGCCACCTTTTCCTGATACTGCAATTACATGTCCCATGTTTTTCCTCCTAAAATTCTGAACAATCTGTTGACTTTTTCTTTAAACCTCATTATAGTTGTTACTATATAAATTACAATAATCAGTCTGTGAGATTTGTATGGTTACTCAACACATCAGAAAAATTGTTGAGAAATTATATGATACTAACTAATACAGGAGTATATAATGTCAGAAAAAACGAGAAAACAAGATCGCCGTACCCGCTATACCAGGCAAACCATAAAAGATACGTTCTTAGAATTGTTAAAGCAGAAAAGTTTTACGAAAATTACAGTTACAGAGATCTGCAAAAATGCTGAAATCAACCGTGGCACTTTTTATCTTCATTACTACGATATCCATGATGTATTATCAGATATTTTTAATGATATGACTCAGGATATGTTAACAACGGTAGATCATTTATTCTGTCTAAATCAAAAAAGCTGTTCCTATCCGTTCTGTCAGAAAATACAGATGGAATCACAATACAGGGCACTGTTTCTGGATGATGCAATTGCCCCTATTCTTCTGGAAAAAATAGCAGAAAATACAAAAGAAGGCTATGTGACCTGGCTTATGTCACACAGCCTCCTGACCTTTGAACAGGCAGAATCGGTTTTTTATTTTCAAATGAATGGCTGCCTTTCCATCAACAGACTGATGCTCCGCAATCACTGTAATGACTGGAAACAGATTCAGACAGTAATCGACAAATTTATCAAAGCCGGGCTGGAAAGTTTTCTGATTCATGATCAGAGAGAAGAAAAGGCTTCCGATAATTTTTGCAGCAAAATTTCTCCAACTGTTACCGCATCTTCTACACTTAGATAATGATCGGCATGATCCTGAAGAAATATTTTGCCAGATACAGGAAATTCTTCATCTGCAAACCATATTTTTAAAGTTACCGGATATCTTGGCAGAACTGGAAAAACAGCACACAAATCCGCCTTTGTCTCTGTAAATTCTGCACCCAGGTTTTTACATGCTTTCTGAATTTTCTCAGGATCTTTATCCTGCAAAAGCTTTTCCAGTTTCTGCTCTGCGGTCCGGTCAAACTTGGTTCCTCGAATCAATCCATCTTTCAGGTTACCAAAAGTAATGAGCTTCTGTGAACCTTCTGTTCCATCGGCCATATCCAGATAATGCAGCAATGTCAGATAATGCCATTCGTCCATGTTTGAGTTAATACGAAACTCAGGGAGTTGAATTTCAATCGTTTCATAAAAACTCAGTACTTCAAGCACATTTCGGCTGCTATGAAAAACAGCCCCACTTTTTGCAGCAATCTCCTCTCCAGAACGATTTTGTAACCGTTTTACTGCTGCCAGCAGCATTTCCTGAAATGCACGATTTTCTGTTTGATTTTTGTATTCCATAACTTCCCCTTTGCGAACATTTTATCGCATCATATAATAATCAATGTTTATGCAAGAATTTGGGTGGTTTCATAAATCTGGCTTTGTCCGGATTCTCTTTCATCCATTCCCGGGCAAAATCCATTACCTCAGTCATAGTTTCATAATCTTTTCCACAAAAACAGCAACTTGGGCATGTTGGACATGGCCATCCCTTATTTTTGAATCTGCATGCGTCTAAATGTCGGTATGCTCTTAATAAATTTGCTTCATATTCTTCTTTAGACTGTGAAGCTTCCCTGTTTTCACGATAATAAAGGTGATACATTTTTTTAGTCATATGTTTTTTGATTCTGGTATATAAATTTCCTTTTAATTTGTCCACAATCAGCATATTATACAATCCTCCGTAAGTTTTATTACTATGTTGACTTTTCCTTTAAATTTCATTATAGTTGTAATTATATTATTTACAATCATCAAAATAAAAAATATGTACAATTTCTCAACACATTAAAAAGAGCTGTTGAGAACTTGGGATGTTTTTGACAAACCAGAAATATTTTCGCCTCAAAAACGTGAAACCAAAATCATTATATCATACTACAAGGAGTTTCTTATCATGAAATACTCAACGAAATTAAGCGATACTGTCCATGTAATGGTTCTGATTGCTATCAACCAGGAAAACTCACTCTCCAGTGCCTCAATTGCAGAAAGTATCCATACAAATCCCGGCTTTGTACGCCAGCTCATGTTAAAACTAAAAAAGGCCGAACTTATGACCAGTGTAGCCGGACATGCCCGTCCTTCTCTTTCAAAACCAGCAGACCAGATTACGTTGCTGGATATTTATAAAGCAGTGGAGGGCGAGAAACCGCTACTTCATTTAGATACTCATACCAACCCTGATTGTGGCGTTGGCATTAATATTCAGTTGTCCTTGCAGGGATTCTATAATGAAATTCAAAAAAACACTGAAGAAAAGATGAATACAATTACTTTACAGGATATCATAAATACTTATTATCAGCGAACATCCATGCAAAATGATTTACAAAATATTATATAGCAGGAGAAACGAGAATGGACTTCCAGATATGGATTATCTTCTAAATGATGAAGAATCTGATAACGATTTGGCGAGTAAAATTTTTATATTTTCTAATCCAGGGATTTTCTTGTTATCATGCCCGCCTCCGTGCGGGCATTTTTAAATTCAGCAGCGCACCACAGGCGGTCTTTCCTGTACAGAAAAAAAGAAGCGTTCCTACAGGCGCTTCTTCTTACCATATTAGGACTTCGATCAAAAGTTAGTAGGCCACAAAGTGGGCCATTTTTCAAAAAATTACATGAATTTATATAGAGTTTTATCCAAGTCGGAAATCCGCTAAATGCTCTAGCTATCAGCGTCTAAAGGCATTTAACAACTTATATGGACATTTATGAAATCGGCCTCGTAATAACGATACCTAATTTCATTGCTTCTGCCTATCCTACACCAATTTATGAAAATAAAAAGATCCAGAATTGTGAAATTCCAACCCGACTCACAATCCTGGATTTTTAAATATGTATTGCCTAATTTCCATGTAACTTCCATAAGGCACCTTATCCTCATTCGAATTTTTCTTTTAATTTGAGATACATTTTATACAATTCTTCTTCCTTGCTCTGAACATCGGAATCTTTTTTGTATTCCTCAAGAACGGCCTGGGATGGTGTCATAACACTACTAAGTGCTTCCTCTGTAGCATGTGTGTACACATTCTCTACACTGATTGCCTTATGCCCCATTTTTAATGCAGTATTCACTACATTTGCATTTTTTGCAGTATTCGCCATGGTATCTGCAGTGTGTCTGAGTGAATGAAGACACAGCCCTTTCATCTGACCGCCTTTAGTGAGATGCACATCTCTGTCAATATTAAGCTTGTCACATAATTCCTTAAAGCACACTTCCATAGAAGCATTTGAACGTCTCTTACCATTAGCAAATGTTGGATAGAGCAAGTCATCCGGATTGTCTTTACATTTAAGTCGGGTCTGCTCCATCATATACAATACACATTCCTTGCATAGATCCGACATCATTATGAACCTGGCTTCTCCATTTTTGGGAACTTTTGTGTAATATTCTATCCCTTTTTCCTTATCATTATCCTTAAAACGAACAGATCGTGCCTCTACAATATGAATCTTGTTATTCTCTAGATCCACATTGTCATTTCTCAAAGCGGCAAATTCTCCGATTCTAAGCCCTGTTTCCAATAGAAATAATACAACAACCGGATACTGTCCCATATTATTTTTGTAGGCATAATAAAATTTCTGAATGTCTTCTGGCGTGAATACTTCTTTACGATTTTTGATATCATCTTCTCTTTTCTTGTCGTATTCATCAGAGATTTCCTTTTTTACTCTCACCTGGGCAGCATAATTCTCTTTAAGCAAGCTCCGATCAACCAGCCATTTACAACAGCGTTTACATAGCTGCATCGGCAGAGAGCAGGTTTTCTTACTCTTTAATTCTAATATCGTGTCAAAATACCGTTCAAATTCCACAGCATTCAGCATATGAAGCTGGTACTTGGATATTGGAAAATCAAAGAAATTCCGGTTCATGTTATTAATATATGTATGATAGCCGCTTCCAGTTATATTGGGCTTTACCTCTGTCTCAATATATTCAGACATATATTCGCCAAAGGTCTTGGCTTTATTAATCTTTGTATCTCTGCCTCTCTCAATTTCCTTCTCCCAGGCGACAAGATCCAGCTTTGCTTTTTCACGGGCTGCCTTTTCTGTTTCTCCCACTCGTTTAATTCTTTTGGGTTTCCCGGTCTTTGGATTAATGTATTTGCTTTGTACTACACATTCATATTTTCCGCTTGGCAGTTTTCTTACATTGCCTTCACCATTTTCTTTTCTACCCTCATAGTTCTTCGCCATTTACTTCCTCCCCTGTAGCAATTATCACTTTTTTGAATGACAGTGATTTTTCTTTCCAAAAGTGATACCAAAAGGTGATAGTAGGTAAATTATAAAACGCCCCTACCCACAATTCAATTGGTAATATTTACCAATCAACCTTGTGTTTAGGGGCGTTTAATTACTTCTTGCTTGGACACATTAGCTAAAAAATAGCTATTATTTTATTATTTGTTATAGTTTACGATATCGCCGAACTCTGGTTTCAGGGATGCACCGCCTACAAGACCGCCGTCGATGTCTGCCTGAGCAAATAACTCCGGAGCTGTCTTAGCGTTTACAGATCCGCCGTACTGGATGCGGATTGCTGCTGCAGTTGCCTCATCATAGATCTCAGCGATGCAAGCACGGATTCCTGCGCAAACTTCCTGAGCCTGCTCAGTTGTAGCTGTTTTGCCAGTTCCGATAGCCCAGATCGGCTCGTAAGCGATAACGGCTGTTTTAGCCTGATCAGCTGTAACGTTCTGGAAACCAACTTTAACCTGCTGACGGATAAAGTCCATAGTTACGCCCTGCTCTCTCTGATCAAGAGTCTCTCCACAGCACATAATTGGAGTAATTCCGTGCTCAAATGCTTTGAGCATTTTTTTGTTTACAGTTTCGCTTGTCTCAGCGAAGTACTCTCTTCTCTCAGAGTGTCCGAGAACTACGTATTTAACACCAGCGTCTGTAAGCATGTTCGGGGAAATCTCGCCTGTGAAAGCACCTTTCTCCTCGAAGTACATGTTCTCAGCACCTACCTGGATGTTGGAGCCTTTTGCAGCCTCAACTACAGGAAGAATATCGATAGCCGGTACGCAGAATACTACGTCAACGTCATCGTTTGCTACTAATGGTTTTAAAGTTTCTACTAATTTAACTGCCTCACTTGGAGTCATGTTCATTTTCCAGTTTCCGGCAATGATTTTCTTTCTAGACATTTTATATATCTCCTTTTGTATGATAAGGAAGTCCGATTCACTAAACGGACATGTCGCCGGCAGGCGGCATCACCATATATGAAAGTCAGCTGGTCTGCGCCGTTAGCCTGCTCTCATTAAGTTCCTTCGAACCAAATCCGCACATAATTCAAGCTGCGCTTACAGCTTGCTTTCATTAAGTGCTCTATTTATTTATCGTTAGCTGCTGCTACACCAGGTAACTCTTTTCCTTCAAGGAATTCAAGAGACGCACCGCCACCTGTGGAGATGTGTGTCATCTTGTCACCATAGCCGAGGATGTTAACAGCTGCTGCGGAATCACCACCACCGATGATAGTTGTAGCATCTGTATCAGCAAGAGCTTTGGCAACAGCCTCTGTGCCATGAGCGAAGTTCGGCATTTCGAAACAGCCCATCGGTCCGTTCCAAACAACTGTCTTGGCATCTTTTACAGCGTCAGCGAAAAGTTTCTCTGTCTCTGGTCCGATGTCCATTCCTTCCCATCCATCCGGAATCTCACCACGTTTTACAACCTGGATATTGCAATCATTGGAGAAGGAATCACCAATTCTGTTATCAACCGGAAGAAGAAGCTTAACGCCTTTTTCTTCTGCCTTCTTCATCATGTCTAATGCATACTGAAGATAATCATCCTCGCAAAGGGAAACACCAATGTGTCCGCCCATAGCCTTGGAGAATGTATAGGACATTCCACCACCAATGATCAGAGTATCCACCTTGTCAAGAAGGTTGTTGATAACAGAGATCTTGCTAGAAACCTTAGCACCGCCAAGGATTGCTACGAATGGTCTATCAGGATTGTTTACAGCGTTTCCGAGGAAATCGATTTCTTTCTGCATCAGATATCCAACAACAGCTGTATCTACATATTTGGTAACACCAACGTTAGAGCAGTGTGCTCTGTGAGCGGTACCAAATGCATCGTTTACAAATACATCGCAAAGAGAAGCAAGTTCCTTGCTGAATTCATCACCGTTCTTAGTCTCTTCTGCACGATAACGGGTATTCTCAAGAAGAATGATCTCGCCGTCTTTCATGTCAGCTACTGCTGCTTTTACAGTGTCATCTACAACAACCGGGCTTGGAACGAATTTCACTTCCTGTCCGAGAAGCTCTGTGAGACGTTTAGCAACAGGTGCAAGAGAAAGCTCCGGTTTCGGCTCTCCTTTCGGTTTTCCAAGGTGAGAGCAAAGGATAATCTTTCCACCATCTGCAACAAGCTTCTTGATTGTAGGAAGAGCTGCTACCAGACGGTTCTCATCTGTAATCTTACCGTCCTGCAGAGGTACATTGAAGTCACATCTTACGAGGACTCTTTTGCCTTTTACGTTGATGTCATCAACAGATTTCTTATTCAGCATCTTGTTATGCCTCCTTATAAAATTTAACTTTTTATACAGACAAAAGGGTCCGGTCCTATTCAGACCGGACCCTTCTCTGAGTCTTATTCATATGCTGTCAGGCCATGGCTTGTCAGCATTTGAAAACCCTACTCTGCTTCTGATTAAGCGTTAAGCAGTTTACCAAAGTGTTTGATTGTACGAACCATCTGGCTTGTGTAGGAGTTCTCATTGTCATACCAGGAAACAACCTGAACCTCTGTTGTGCCATTCTCAAGTGGAAGAACCATTGTCTGAGTAGCATCGAACAGAGAACCAAATCTCATACCAACGATATCGCTGGAAACGATCTCATCTTCGTTGTATCCGAAGGACTCGTTAGAAGCTGCTTTCATAGCTGCGTTGATCTGCTCTTTAGTTACATTTCCTTCAACAACTGCTGTAAGGATTGTAGTAGAACCTGTTGGGGTTGGAACACGCTGTGCGGAACCGATCAGTTTGCCGTTCAGTTCTGGGATAACAAGACCGATTGCTTTAGCAGCACCTGTGCTGTTCGGAACGATGTTAACTGCAGCTGCACGGGATCTTCTCAGATCGCCTTTTCTCTGCGGTCCGTCAAGTGTCATCTGATCGCCTGTGTAAGCGTGGATTGTGCACATGATACCGGATTTGATTGCAGCAAGGTCATTAAGTGCTTTAGCCATTGGAGCTAAGCAGTTTGTTGTACAGGAAGCTGCGGAAATGATGTGATCCTCTTTTGTAAGAGTCTCATGGTTTACATTGTAAACGATTGTCTTAAGGTCGTTTCCAGCCGGAGCGGAAATGATAACGTGTTTAGCACCTGCATCGATATGAGCCTGAGCTTTGTCTTTGGATGTATAGAATCCAGTACACTCAAGAACTACGTCTACACCGATCTCTCCCCATGGAAGCTCAGCAGCGTTAGCTTTTGCATAAATTTTGATTTCTTTTCCGTCAACTGTGATGGAATCCTCTCCAGCTACTACTGTATCTGCAAGAGCATATCTTCCCTGAGTTGAGTCATATTTTAATAAGTGAGCGAGCATTTTAGGAGATGTTAAGTCGTTGATAGCAACGATTTCAAATCCTTCTGCACCGAACATCTGACGGAATGCAAGACGACCAATACGTCCAAAACCATTAATTGCAACTTTTACTGCCATGATAAATTCCTCCTATGAATTAAATGGTAAAAATTATGTGAGTGCTTCAATCTTTGTGAAAGAAACATCAACCTATAGCGTATTGTACCTAATTCCGAACAAAAATTCAAGCCTATTTTCAAAAAAATAACAGGCAAATTGCCACAAATATTCTCTGATATGATATACTGCTCTCAAATGAGACAATTAAGTCCCTTTTATGACACAGTGGCAGCATTTATGCACGTTTTTTCCTTTCTTTTTCGTGTAGGAAGAATTTTTTTCACATGTTCCTTCGCTGTACACTTATCCATAAAATATATCTTTATATTTACAGAAAATATATTTTTAAAATACTTTGCTTGGTTTATAATTTATAAGGAGGTTATTATGAAAATACTTTCCAACTCTCCCGGAGTTTTGTGGGACTGCCACATGCATTCTGAATTTTCCGCAGATTCCGGCACTCCCACTGAGGATATGATCCGCCAGGCCATTGCACTGGGGTTTAAGGGAATCTGCTTTACAGAGCATCTGGATCCAGACTATCCACCAACTCCGGATGACCTGGAATTTGCCCTGGATATTCCCGCCTATTACACTAAATTCAACGAACTGAAAGAAACTTACAAGAATCAGATTCACATCCATTTCGGTATTGAGATCGGTTTGCAGCTTCATCTTAAACAATATTTTCACAATCTTTTAAAGGAATATCCTTTCGATTTCGTGATTGGTTCTTCTCACGTAGTCCACGGTGCTGACCCCTACTACCTGGAATTTTTCCAGGGCAGGAACGAGGAACAGGCCTACCTTGAATATTTCGAATCCATTCTGGAGAATCTGGATGCATTTCATGAAATGGACACTTATGGACATCTGGATTATATTGTCCGCTACGGTCCAAACAAAAACCAGTTTTATTCTTATGAAAAATATCGGAACATTCTGGATGCGATTCTGAAAAAACTGGCAGACACAAATGTAGGACTGGAAGTCAACACCGGCGGTTATCACTACGGTCTTGGAGAGCCAAACCCATGTACGGATATCATCCGGCGTTATAAAGAACTAGGGGGCGAAATCATCACCATTGGTGCTGACGCGCATACACCGGATAAAATAGGATACGCTTTTGATAGGGCTGCGCAGGTGCTGAAAGAATGTGGATTTGAGTATTATACAGTATTTAAAGATCGGAAACCAAACTTTGTAAAGTTATAACGAAGCCCTGTTTTTCCATACCCGGCAGAAGAAATCAGCCCGGCTTTTAGAGCATGTTAAAAAAATGCCTCATCGCCATAACAAGCGATGAAGCATTTTTTGCGTTTCTTTTCAAATTCAGCTTGAGGTATTATTTTTGATTGCCACTCAAGACCAGGTCAGTCATTATTTCTGCACTTTCTCCAAAAACAGAGAAATAATTCCTTTCTTTTCCTTCTCATGTGCCTTGTTATACAAAGATCTGCACCATTCTGTGATAACTTCGATTACAACCGGAGAGAAGGTCATCAGGATAAATACCAGGATGATCATTCCGAACTCCAGGGAGCCAAGTGCAAGCAGGTTCTGCACACATACGGCTGCAAAGAAGAAAATAAACTGCATACCGTAAATAATGATTTTCCTGTACCTGCTTAGAGGCGCGTATACCGTCTTCAAAGCTGCCATGTAGTTCCATCCGGTTACCAGGAAACAGGCTGTACTCAGCATTACATTGCTATGGTAAACGTTCTGGCAGACCAGCATAATGGTAAATACACATCCCGTAATGGTGACTGCTGCTGGGAATGCATTCATAAATACATAACGCAGAAAACCACTCTCAATCTTGTTGAAGTTGTTTTCCTGGGCGAGCAGGAAGGTTGGGATACCCACTGCGCAGGCACTGATCAGGGACATCTGAATTGGCTCAAACGGATAGCTATCGCCCCAGAAAATAGTGATCAGACACAGCAGCACAGAGAAAATAGTTTTGATCAGGAACATGGAGGCTGCGGTACGGATGTTGTTCACCACACGGCGTCCCTGGTTCACAATTTCCGGCATAGCGGCAAAATTGGAATCCATGAGCACTACATTTGCAATGTTCTTGGCAGCGTCGCTTCCCTCTGCCATAACTACGCTGCAGTCTGCCTCTTTCAGTGCCAAAACATCGTTCACACCGTCACCGGTCATGGCAACTGTATGCTTCTGTTTCTGAAGGGCAAGCACCATCTCTTTCTTCTGCTGCGGAGTTACACGGCCGAATACGGAACACTCTGCAACGGCACGCTCCATATCCTCCGGTGTGGTGATAGTGGTGGCATCAATATATTTATCTGCATTCTCCAGGCCTGCTTTTTTTGCAATGGCAGAAACAGTCACAGGATCATCACCGGAGATCACTTTCAGATCTACGCCCTGGTCTTTGAAAAATGCCAAGGTTTCAGGGGCATTATCCCTGATAATGTCAGTAAGCATAAATAACGCAACCGGCTTTAACCCTTCCGGAAGCTCATTCTCCCGATTCAGGTTTGGGCTATGCGCCAACACCAGAACACGTAAGCCTTCTTTTCCATAAGCAGCACACTGCTTGATCAAGTTTTCATTTCCATCCGGGAAAAGGAACTGGGCAGCACCCATCAGATAAGTTCCTTCTGTTTTAAAGGCTACACCGCTGTATTTGCGATCTGAGGAAAACGGAATGCAATGATCTACCGGCATGTCCGTTCTTCTGGAGAAGCGTTTGTGGAGTGCATCTGCGGTGGCGTTCTTGTCCTTTAAAACGGACATCATGTTTGCCATGACACGTTCGATCTCACCCATGGTCAATTCTGGCTGGGCGCCGCTGATGGCTAAATCAGTATTGACATTGCCCTGTGAATCTTGTGCTGACAGCTGTTCAGTAGTTCCCATAACAACTCCTATCTGCAATTGTGCCGCAACCACGGATACTTCAGACTGCGCCTCTGCAGCTGCCATTTCTGGAACTTTCTGAGCTTGATTCGCTGTTCCATTTATTGTACTTTCGCTTATATTCTCATTTTCTGCTTCCGGAGCCTTGATCTCCATCCCTTCCACATAGGGCTGTACCTGTTCCACGCACATAGTACCGGCTGTGATGGTTCCGGTTTTATCCAGACAGAGGGTATCCACTCTCGCCAGAGTCTCAATACAATACAATTCCTGCACCAGGGTATTCTTACGGGTTAACGTCAGCGCACCAAGCGTCAGCGCCACGCTGGTAAGGAGCACCAGTCCCTCCGGGATCATTCCGAGGACAGCTGCTACCATATTAACTACTGCATCTCTGATTCCGTTTCCAGCAATATAATACTGCTTATAAAACAGCAGCATTCCCATAGGAACTATGATCACACTGATGGTCTTCAAAATCGCATTCAGAGAGTTGCGCAACTCGGAATTATGACGTTTAAATTCCTTTGCCTCGCTGGTGATCTGGGAAGCATAATTGTCCTTACCTACATGGATAACCTGACAGCAGGCCTCTCCGGATGTAACAAAACTTCCAGAAAAAAGCTCGTCCCCTTCATTTTTCTGAAGATTGTCAGATTCTCCTGTCAGCAGGGATTCATTGACCTCAATACTGCCCTCAAGCACCTTGGCATCTGCAGGCACCTGATCTCCTGTTTTCAGAAAAAGGATATCGTCCAGAACCAGCTTCTCCGTGGAGATAGACCATTTTTTGCCTTCACGCAAGACCACTGCCTTGCTCTCCGTAAGGATAGCCAGCTTATCCAGCGTCTTTTTCGCACGCACTTCCTGGATGATTCCGATCACCGTATTGATCACAATAATTCCCATGAACATGGAGTTCTTATAGGAACCAACCAGCAATACCATAATCATCAGAGCCAGATTCAGAAAGTTGAAAAATGTAAGCACATTCTCCCTTACGATCTGCTTATAGCTCCTTGTGTTGGGGTTCTCATTGACATTGATTTTCCCCTCTTCAATTCTTTGTTGTACCTGTTCGTTTGTCAGTCCTGTCATCGTTACTTCCTTCATTCTTATGTTTTATTTAAGGATGTTTCCGTTTTACTCTTTTTCCCATTGTATGATACCAGTGTCAAAAGGTCAAAAAACCGTTCGTGCCATTGTATTAAAATAGGGCAGATGATAACATCCGCCCTGATGAATTCTCTTTACGGTCTGCCTCATCTTTACCACCTATTTATCTGTAACGAAATAAATCTGCTTAAGGATTCGGTTTCCTGTAAAAAATATTATTCTTTTGTATCGATGACGACACTTTATAATTACTGCAGTTCGCAGTAACTATTAATACTCTTCTTCCTCTGCCTCTTCACCCTCGTGAATGTCAGACTTCGGTTTCTTCAGACCTTCGATCTCAATGTGATGCTTCTGTGCGTAATCCCACAGTGCAGCATGTACAGCCTCCTCTGCAAGAAGAGAACAGTGTACTTTCACTGGCGGAAGTCCGTCAAGAGCCTCCATAACAGCCTTGTTGGTAAGCTTCATGGCTTCCTCAATAGTTTTACCTTTTACCATCTCAGTAGCCATACTGCTGGTTGCTACTGCGGCACCGCAGCCGAAGGTTTTGAATTTGCAGTCTCTGATAATATGTGTCTCGTCATCGATATCCAGGAAAATTCTCATAATATCGCCGCATTTGGCATTTCCTACTGTACCGACACCGCTTGCATTCTCTATTTCTCCAACATTACGTGGATGCTGGAAATGATCCATTACTTTCTCACTATACATCTTTTTTTCCTCCTGGCAAGTGTTTTAATCAAATTTTTTATTTTTTTTAACTATTCAGCAGGCACTATTCCGCGAGGTGTTTTTTGTGAACGTAGTTCACAGAAAACCCGAGAATGTTGGCGCGAAATCATGCAAAGCATGATTTCTGTGCATCGCGAAGCGTGTAACTGTGAAGGTACTGAACAGTTACTGTTTTTTTATAAAATCTTCATATAATGGAGACATTGATCGCAGGTAAGCTACGATTTCTTTCAGCTTATCTACTACAAAATCAGCATCTTCCATGGTAGTCTCCTCGCTTAAGGTCATACGCAGGGAACCATGTGCAATCTCATGTGGGAGTCCGATAGCCAGAAGTACATGGGACGGATCCAGGGAGCCTGATGTGCAGGCGGAACCGCTGGATGCACAGATGCCATAATTGTCAAGCATAAGCAACATGGACTCTCCTTCGATGAACTGGAAGCTTACATTTACATTATTCGGAAGACGTTTGGTGCGGTCACCATTTAATTTCACATACGGAATCTCTTTCAGGATTCTTTCAATGAAATGATCTCTTACCTGAATCTCTTTGTCTGTACGTTCTTTCATAGTGCGGACTGCACGATCTGCAGCAACGCCGTAACCTACGATTCCAGGAACATTCTCTGTACCTGCGCGGCGCTTTCTCTCCTGCGCTCCACCATGTACAAAGGAACGTATCTTAACACCCTTGCGGATGTAAAGGAAACCGATTCCCTTCGGTCCATTCAGCTTATGTCCACTGGAGCTGAGCATATCAATTCCTAACTCATCTACATTGATCGGCACCTGTCCAAAAGCCTGTACTGCATCTGTGTGGAAAAGGATGCCATGCTCTTTGGCAATTGCACCGATTTCCTTGATCGGCTGGATAGATCCGATCTCATTGTTCGCAAACATAACAGAAATCAGAATCGTCTCTGGTGTAATAGCTTTCTCAAGCTCGTCAAGCTTCACAATACCATTCTCATCTACATCAAGATATGTGATCTTCGCTCCGCGCTCTTTCTCAAGGTATTCGCAGGTGTGAAGGATTGCATGATGCTCGATTTTGGTTGTGATGATGTGGTTTCCTTTGGATTTATATGCTTCAAAGGTGGCTTTCAGTGCCCAGTTATCAGCCTCTGATCCGCCAGCTGTGAAATAGATTTCTTCTTTCTTGGCACCAAGTGCATCTGCGATCTGGCCTCTTGCCTTGCTGACGCCTTCTTTGCTCTTGGATGCGAAGTCGTAAATGCTGGATGGATTTCCATACATTTCGGTAAAATAAGGAAGCATTGCTTCTACTACTTCCGGAGCGGTCTTGGTAGTAGCCGCATTATCCAGATATATCATTTTTCCCATTTTTCTTCCTCCTGGTTTATTGGTATCAATTCGATATGAAAGACTCCCGGGAAAGGGTTATTTCATCTATCTCCTTAGGTACTTTTCTATTTCCTAGTATTTCGCTTGGATTTCTATCCCACTTTACCAGATAATAACAGTTCTGTCAAGGCACATTTACAGCATAAACTAACTAAAAGGATGAAGTGGATAGGCGGATTCTTATGTCTGACAAACTTTTTATCAAAGGAACCCTGATTCTTACTCTTACAGGTCTTGTAAGCCGCCTGATGGGTTTCTTCTATAGAATATTCTTATCTCATACTATTGGTGCACAGGGAGTGGGAATTTACCAGCTTACGCTTCCGGTTCACGCAATCGTACTGGCAACCTGCTGTATGGGCATTCAGGCTGCTATTTCCAGGCTGTGTGCCTCTTTCACTGCCCTTGGAAAAGAAAAAGAGTCCAGAGATGCACTGCTTCTTGGAACATTTCTTTCGATGGCACTTTGCGGACTTTTATCTTTTCTGGTCTATTGGAATGCAGATTTTGTGGCTTCTGCTTTGTTAAAAGAGCCGCGTACTACGGTTCTGCTTCGTATTCTTGCCTTTAGTTTTCCTTTTGCAGCCTTGCATTCATGCGTAAACAGCTTTTATTATGCCAGAAAAACGACTGGAATTCCAGCTTTTATCCTGCTTCTTGAGCAGACTTCCCGGATCGGCAGCACTTACGTGATCTACCTGATTCTGATTTCCCAGAAAAAAGAGATTACCCCTGTAATAGCGGCCGGAGGTGCACTTTTCAGTGAGCTTACAGCCACTGCAGCATGTATGCTGGCGCTTGGACTGGATTTTTCCAGGGAAAATTACAAACCAGTCACCGGACTGCTTCGACGTATTTTACGAGTATTTTTCTGTATGAGCAAAGGTGCTCACAGAAATTCATCTTCTGCTGTAAAATATATTTCACATATACAACCAGCTTCTGTCAAAAACAATACTGCCACTTCCATAAATGCTCTTATAAAAGAAATCGCCCAGATTGCAGTTCCCCACTCTGTCAACCGGCTGCTGCTTACCTTACTCTCTGGCATCGAAATGGTTCTTATTCCCCAAAGACTGCTTCTGGCTGGAATAAATCGGACTGATTCCCTGTCTGTGTACGGAATTTTTACCGGAATGGCGCTGCCGCTGATTCTTTTCCCGGCGACACTGACAAATTCTGCCTCTGTTATGCTGATGCCTTCTGTGGCTGGTTTACAGGCCCTCGGTCATGAAAAAAAAATCCGTCATGTGATCCGCCGCACCTGCGAAAACTGCTTTTTCTTCGGAGGCTTCTGTACATTCTTTTTCTTTATTTTCGGAAAATCACTGGGAAATTTTCTTTTTCACAGTGAAACTGCGGGGATTTACATAAGGACGCTGGCTTTTATCTGCCCTTTTCTTTATACAAATACTGCACTGGAAAGTATTCTGAACGGTCTCGGGCGCCCGGATGCCTGCCTTTTTCACAATATTGCAGGAGTGTGTATCCGAATTGGATTTGTTTTCTTTTCCATTCCTGTGCTTGGAATCCGTGGATATTTTTACGGAATGCTCCTTTCCCAACTGATTCTCACCTTGCTTCATTTCATTTATCTAAACAGACTGGAGCGTGTTTGAAAAATCATTCCCGCAATTTGCCTATCGACATTTTTTCCATCATAGTCTATAATATTGAATCGAAAATAAATTTTGCCGATAAAAGGAGAAAATACCATGGGATTTGAATTCATCAAAAAGCTTCCAACCCCCGACGAGATCCGCAACCAATATCCCATTGATGCAAAGATCAAGGCACTGAAAGAGAAACGTGATCAGGAAATCCGTGACGTATTCACTGGAAAATCCGATAAATTTCTTGCAATCATTGGTCCCTGTTCTGCAGATAATGAAGATGCTGTATGCGACTATCTGCTGAGACTTCGCAAAGTTCAGGACAAGATTGCGGATAAAGTTTTAATCATTCCTCGTGTTTATACAAATAAACCCCGTACTACCGGAGAGGGTTATAAAGGAATGGTTCATCAGCCAGATCCGGAGAAAAAACCTAATATGCTTGCCGGTCTTGTTGCCATCCGAAAAATGCACATCCGTGCTATTGAAGAGAGCGGATTTACCTGTGCGGACGAGATGCTTTACCCTGAGAACTGGCGTTACCTTTCCGATCTTCTTTCCTATGTTGCTGTAGGAGCACGTTCTGTTGAGGATCAGCAGCACCGTCTCACTGTCAGCGGTATGGATGTTCCGGCGGGAATGAAGAATCCTACAAGTGGTGACTTCAGTGTTATGCTGAACTCTGTTGTTGCAGCTCAGGGCAGCCATACATTTATCTACAGGGGATGGGAAGTTGAAACTACAGGGAATGAGTTGACACATACCATTCTTCGTGGTGCTGTAAACAAACACGGAGAGGCTATTCCTAATTACCATTACGAAGATCTTCGTCTTCTTTTCGAGAAATATTCCGCTAAGAACCTGAAGAATATGGCTACCATCGTGGATACCAACCATTCCAACTCCAACAAGCAGTATGAGCAGCAGATCCGTATTGCCAAAGAAGTTCTTCACAGCCGTCAGGTTGATTCTGATGTTCGTGGGCTGGTAAAGGGTCTTATGATCGAAAGCTACATTGAGCCAGGCAATCAGAAGATCGGACCAAACCATGTATATGGTAAATCCATTACAGATGCTTGTCTTGGATGGGAAGAATCTGAGAAGCTGCTTTATACAATCGCTGAGATGTGCTAGCGCCTGTTTGAAAAATCATTTCCGCAATCTACACGCCCCACTTTGCGGTATATTTTCAGAAATAAAATTTATTTATCTCCTGTATTCTGATTTCGGAATGCGGGAGATTTTTCAGACACGCTCTAATATCTTTCGATAGAATTTTCGGTCAAACATTTTTATAATACAAGAAAGAATCTTACTTTGCAGAATTTTCATTACATAAAAAAGAATCCTGCTTGCAGGCTTCTCCGCCTGCGGCGGGTCGCCTCGAGCGACAACTACCTTTCCGCCGCAGTGCGATCCTGCCCGGTAGGGCTTTTTATGTAATAGGAAATTCCAACGGAATTTCCTATTACATAAAAAACTGCCCACAGGTCTCTCCCATGGACAGTTATCATCTTATTCGCTCTTCTCAATGTCTTGGATGTGCTTTCATATACACATCTCGCATCCGGTTAATATTCATGCTTAAATATACCTGAGTCGTAGAAATATCGGAATGTCCCAGCATTTCCTGGACGCTTCGGATGTCTGCTCCATTCTGCAGCATATGTACTGCAAAAGAATGTCTCAATGTATGTGGCGTAATATCTCTGTGAATTCCAGCCTCCTGGGCATAGCCTTTCAGCATTTTCCAGAATCCCTGACGGCTCATGGCCTTACCGGAGCAATTTGTGAACAGCGCATGCTCTGAATCATCTTTCACAAATACCTTACGTCCCTCTTCAAGATAAAGATTCAACGCTTCCTTGCTTACATTTCCAATCGGAATGATACGCTCTTTATTCTCCTGACAAACCACATAGCCAAGCTGAAGGTTTACATCTGTGGTCTCCAGATGGATCAGTTCGCTGACACGCATACCAGTGGCATATAAAAGCTCTAACATAGCCTTATCCCGAATTCCCTTAGGCGTAGTCAGATCTGGCTGCTTCAAAAGATCGTCAACTTCCTGAATACTGAGAATCTCCGGAAGTTTCTTCTCTACCTTTGGAGATTTCAGATTATCTGTGGGGTTCTCTTCCATCTTCCTAAGTGCAAACATGTGTTGAAAAAAAGCACGCATGGAAGCAACACTTCTTGAAATAGTGGATGACGCGAAGTTCTCTTTCTCCATATAATCCATGTATCCCATAAGATCAAATTCACGGACATCTTCCGCTTTCATAATCCCCTTCATTTCCAGGTATGCAGCCATCTTGTTCAGATCCCGCTGATAGGAAACCTCTGTATTCTGGGATGTTTTTTTCGTATTATGTAAGTATTCAATAAACTCGCGTATTTCCTGTTCCATATTGTTTACTTCCTGTCTCTTTTGTTATAAATTCATTTCATATAGTCCACGATCATACTGCTTTAGACCATGTTTGAAAAAGATTCTGGAGCGTGTTTGAAAAAGGCTTTCTGTAAGATGTGCGTCACAATTTGTGGGAGATTTCGCCCGGAATTCCTATTGTCCATTGCATTTGCTCTTTCACGCTTTATTGCAGGAACGGGCTACCTCCCCACAATAACTGATCTTAAAATGTATTTGTATTATACTTTGTAATTGACATAAAATCAAACCTTTTTTTCGGCCAAAAATCGTATAAAAACAAGCTTTTTTTGCCCATTTTACAAAATAACGTCGCTTTTATGGTAACCAATACTATATCTTGTATTTTTCATATTATTCTCATTCAAAAAATTTCGAAAAATCCAGAATTTTGTTTAAAATCCATGGATTTACACGCCATTCCAAAAGAATTCCCACACCGTATAAAGCTGTATATAAGAGCACTTTCAGGAGATAAGCGCTTACTTTCTGTGGAAAAATTCCATGATTGCGCCAGATTCCCATAGATTCCCTGTAGACCATCTGATACACCGAATCCCATAATGGCAGATAGATCAGATAATGCGGAAAAAGAAGTGCTACGGCAACTGCGCCTCCGGTAAGTCCGAACTGCAGAATAGACATGGAAAATACGATTCCCAGTCCAATTCCGGTAAAAAGCATCGCCATAATTGCCATAGGGACTCCAAATACAGTAAAACCACAGATTAGAGAAAGGAAAAAAATCCCACCGCGCATCCAGAGAATCTGCAAAAGATAATCGATTCCTCCTGCTTCTGTTTTCCCATAGGTTTCCAAAAGGTACACTGCGGAAAATGCCTGCTGCTTCCAGGAAAAACGGTATATAAAGTTCGGGATCAGCATTCCTGCAAGAAATCCTGCAAGCAGCAAAGTCAGTCCTGGAAAAAAACTTTTCTTTTTGATACTGAGTAAATTTTCCATATATTCACCCTGTACCATTGTACGCAAGCGATGATTTGATTATGAATTACATAAAAAAATTCTTTTTGATTTTCCATGAATCAGCCCATGCAAGCATAGCTCGTTCATGGCTGCCGTCCGGGACTTTCATAATAAAAACCGCCTCCGCATCCTTCATATAGTATGAAAAATGCGGAAGCGGTTTCTTAATATTTCTTAATGTAAATTAACTCCGATTATTTGGCATAATCAACAGCTCTGCTCTCGCGGATCACATTGACTTTGATCTGACCCGGATACTCAAGCTCAGCCTCAATCTGCTTCGCTATGTCTCTTGCGAGAAGTACCATCTCAGAATCATTCACATGCTCAGGAACTACCATAACACGGATTTCTCTACCAGCCTGGATTGCAAAGGATTTCTCAACCCCCTTGAACTGATTGGTAATATCCTCAAGCTGCTTCAGTCTGTTGGTATAAGTCTCCAGTGTCTCTCTTCTGGCGCCTGGACGCGCCGCGGAAATCGCATCTGCTGCCTGCACGATACAGGCAATAAGGCTCTCTGGCTCCACATCACCGTGGTGTGCTGCTACCGCATTGATCACAATAGGTGATTCCTTATATTTCTTACAAAGGTTTACACCAATCTCAATATGGGATCCCTCAACTTCATGGTCAATAGATTTACCGATATCATGAAGCAGACCGGCACGTTTCGCCATGCGCACGTCTACACCAATTTCACCGGCAAGCAGACCGGAAAGCTGTGCTACTTCAATAGAATGCTTCAGCGCATTCTGTCCATAACTTGAACGGAATTTCATACGTCCAAGAAGTTTCAGAAGCTCTGGATGAATACCATGAACTCCAACATCCATAGCTGCATTCTCGCCATCCTCGCGGATCTGAGTTTCAACTTCTTTCTGTGCCTTCTCAACCATTTCCTCGATTCTGGCCGGATGGATACGTCCATCTACGATCAGTTTCTCAAGTGCTACTCTTGCCACTTCACGTCTGATAGGATCAAATGATGAGAGAACTACTGCTTCAGGAGTATCATCAATGATAAGGTCTACACCTGTCAGGGTCTCCATAGTACGAATATTACGTCCCTCACGTCCGATAATACGTCCCTTCATCTCATCGCTTGGAAGCTGCACTACGGAAATAGTAGTCTCGGCAACATGGTCTACCGCACATTTCTGAATGGCATTTACCACATATTCCTTGGCTTTCTTTCCTGCCTCTTCCTTCGCCTGGCTCTCAAGTTCCTTGTAAAGTCTGGCAACATCAACTTTAACATCGTCTTCCACAGATCTGAGCAATTCTTCTTTTGCCTGTTCGGAGGTCAGACCGGAAACACGTTCCAGTTCCTGTACTCCTTTCAGCTCGAGTTCATCTACTCTCTTTTCTTTCTTCTGCAATTCAGCAAATCTCGCTGTGCACTCTGCCTCGCGCTTCTCAACTGCTTCAGCTTTCTTATCAACGGTTTCTTCCTTCGATAAGACACGCTTCTCATATTTCTGCAGTTCGTTTCTACGTTCCTTGGTTTCCTTCTCCAGTTCGTTCTTTGTACGGAGAGATTCTTCCTTTACTTCCAATAAAGTTTCACGTTTCTTTGTTTCGGCCGCTTTTAAGGCTTCATCAATGATGCCTCTGGCCTTTTCTTCAGCTGACCCAATCGTTTCTGCGTCTTTCTTAACTTTGTTATCCACAGAAACTTTACTAGTAATAGGAACTGCAATCAGTAGAGTGGCTACTACAGCGACAACTGCAACAATAATTGTTGTCACAGGAGCACCTCCTCAATATTTAGTTTTCATTGTGCAATCACAACAATACAAGTTTATCTTTTTTTTAGAATTATGTCAAGTTTTTCTACACAAAAACAAAATTTAAATTTCCAAAGAAACGTCTAGCGTTACTGTTCACTCCGCGACCAGTAACACGCTTCGCGATGCACAGAAAGAATCCGGCAATTTATCAATAGCTTCTCTCACAGGTAATATTCATGTCTTCCAGCACGTGGGAAATATCTCCATAGGAAAAACCTCTTCGAAGAAGAAATCCCTGGAGGCGGCGCATCCCCTTCTCGTCCAGGGCAGTACCAGGCTGACACTTTTTCTCTACTGTAGTTCGGAGAATGGCCAGTTCATCTGGCTCTTCAATCTCTGCTGCCTCTTCCCAGGCTGCAAGGGCAGTCTCGCGGTCAATTCCTTTCCCTGAAAGCTCCTGGAGAATCTTCTGACGGCTTTTGTTTCCCATGCGGAAGGAAATATAATTCATGGCATAGCGGTAATCGTTCAGATACCCATAGGAACGCACATAGTTCATGGCATCCTCTGTGGCTTCTGCTGAAAAGCCTGCCTGACGCAGCCGGTCAGACAGGCCTTTCTCTGTACGGTCCATATGCTCCAGAAGAAGCATTGCCTTTCTTCTGGCATTCTTTTGCTCTTCAGGTGTAACCGCCATATTTTATTCCTCTTCTGCTGCCGGAGCGTCAGATTCTGGTGTAGTTTCTTCTTGCTTCACATCCTGCTGCTCTTCCTCCTCACCTGGAAGAAGGTGATAATGGATACGAACCTTGCGTTCAATCTCATCGCAGATGTCCGGATGCTCTTTCAGGAACAGCTTGGCATTCTCACGTCCCTGGCCGATCTTATTTCCTTCGTATGCATACCATGCACCGCTCTTATTCACAATGGAATTCTCAGCAGCAAGATCAAGGATATCCCCTTCCTTGGAGATGCCGGTACCAAACATAATATCAAACTCAGCCTGCTTAAATGGCGGAGCAACCTTATTCTTAACAACCTTGATCCTGGTGTGGTTTCCAACCATCTCGCCGCCCTGTTTCAATGTCTCTACACGGCGTACATCAAGACGTATGGATGAATAGAACTTAAGGGCACGTCCACCAGTAGTTGTCTCCGGGTTACCAAACATAACACCAACCTTCTCACGGAGCTGGTTGATAAAGATCACAACGCAGTTAGACTTACTGATAATAGCGGTCAGCTTACGAAGTGCCTGTGACATCAGACGTGCCTGCAAACCTACATGACTGTCTCCCATGTCACCATCAATCTCTGCCTTGGGAACCAGAGCTGCAACGGAATCCACGATGATAATGTCAACTGCACCGGAACGAACCATGGTCTCTGTAATCTCCAGAGCCTGCTCACCATTATCCGGCTGGGAAATGTAAAGATTATCAATATCTACGCCGATGTTCTTCGCATATACAGGGTCAAGAGCATGCTCGGCATCGATAAAACCGGCAATTCCGCCTCTTTTCTGAACCTCGGCTACCATATGTAATGCAACAGTGGTCTTACCACTGGACTCTGGTCCGTAGATTTCTATAATACGTCCCTTCGGCACACCGCCTACCCCAAGTGCAATGTCAAGGCTCAGGGAACCGGTAGGAACAGTCTCCACCTGCATATTGGCACTGGACTCACCCAGTTTCATTACAGAGCCCTTGCCATATTGCTTCTCAATATGTCCAAGAGCCGCTTCCAGCGCTTTCTTCTTCTCTTCATTTATCATTATTCCGATCTCCTATTCTTAATAATCAGACAAGTCCGTAGTAATTTCTGTAATCATTAACCGGACTGTATAACCTGTTACCATTCACAAAAGGCACCTGGCAGAACCTTATCCGTGAACAGCAGCCAGGATCTGTTACTGTTCACTCCGTTCACAGTAACGCGCTTCGCGATGCACAGAAATCATGCAAAGCATGATTTCGCGCCGCAATTCTCGGGTTTTCTGTGAACTTTGTTCACAAAAACACCTCGCGGAACATTACCAGTGAACAGCAGCCAGGATCTTCTTGCTTGCGTAATACGAACCTATGTTCGTTTCTCTGTAGTACATACTATCTTAAATCAGTTCACTTGTCAAGCCCCTACTCGCCATATAAAAATTTTATTTTTCATGTTAAGCCAAACGAACTGTAAAGTTATTTTCACCGGTGGAAGCATCCCGGAATACGGGTGTGAAATTCTTGTATACCCGGAGACAGACAAAACTCCGGTAAATTTTGAAATGAATCGTATACGACTTTTATATTGTCGTTTTCCTGTCAGTAATTCTACTATATAGCAAAACATCCGGAATTACAAGAATTATTTCCTGCAATCCGGATGTTATTTACTATCCCATTACTGTTCACTCCGTGACCAGTAACACTAGCCCCTCTTATCCCTGGCTAAGCACGCTTCTGACATGATCCACTTCTTCCCTTGTTGCCTGAGCTGCCGGCACATAATAGCCTCTTGCACGGGCAATCTGGTAAATCTCCTCCTGGGACATCTCGCACTGATTTCTCATCTGTTTTAAGGTTTGTTTCAGCTGAGGATTCTCTGTCTGAGGGATCATCTCCCCATAACGGGTCAGTTCACCGTTAATTCCGGCAAGGGTATCTGCTACCATCACTTTTTCATTCATCTGCGGCACCTCCTACTGTAAATACTGCATAAGCTGATTTTTGCAGTCCACTGCCGACTGGGCAGACTTCTGGAAAAACTGTTTTACCTGGGCATCGGTAGCCTTACTTGCATACTCCTCCATTTTACAATGGGTGGTGTCAAATCCGCCGATCAGGTGACGTAAATTCTGTAGATCCAGTTCTGAAATTTGGTTCATATGACCTGCCTCCTGTTAAAATATGTTACTGTTCACTCCGTTCACAGCAACGCGCTTCGCGATGCACAGAAATCATGCATTTGCATGATTTCGCGCCGCACTTCTCGGGTTTTCTGTGAACTACGTTCACAAAAAACGCCTCGCGGAATGTTACCAGTGAACAGTAACTAAAATATTTCTGTAGCGAAAACCAACAGTATGAAACCTTTGTTTTCGACAGCCTTCAAATGTCCATATATACAAAATACAGGAGAAAATTAATCTCTCCTGTATCCTGAGGCGGACACTTTACAGAAAGTAGTATGTCCGAATTTCATCTTATTATGTACCGTATATATTATGTACCATATATATCTATATCCGTACTTTAAATGGCATATTTCTTACAGAATCATTATTCCCCGATCAGCCAGTTGTACATCTCTTCATACTGGCGTGCGGAATTACTCCATGAGAAATCCTTTGCCATAGCCCGGTCTACCATCTTATTCCATTCGCGCTTCTTGTCATAGTAAATGTGCTCTGCATAGCGGATCGTGGAAAGCATCTCATGTGCATTGTAATTGCTGAATGAAAATCCGGTTCCGGTTCCTTCGAATTCATTGTAAGGCTCTACCGTATCCTTCAGACCACCTGTCTCTCTGACGATTGGAAGAGTACCATAACGAAGGCTCATCAGCTGGCTCAGACCGCATGGCTCAAACAATGACGGCATCAGAAATGCATCAGAAGCTGCATAGATTCTGTGAGACATGCTCTCATCGTAATAAATCTGTGCAGAAACCTTGCCATGATATTTCCAGTCAAAGTGACGGAACATATTCTCATAGCGCTCATCTCCTGTGCCAAGAGCTACAATCTGTACACTATCCTGACAAAGCTCGTCCATGATATAAGCGATCAGGTCAAATCCCTTCTGATCTGTCAGACGGGAAACAATACCGATCATCATAGCCTTCGGATCCTGCTCAAGTCCTAAATCTTTCTGTAGCTGGATCTTATTCTTAACCTTCTCCTTACGGAAGGTGGTAGCATTATAACGAGCTGACAGATTAATATCTGTCTCCGGATTAAAATCATTATAATCAATACCATTTACAATACCACGCAGACTGTTGGAGCGTGCACGGAGCAGTCCGTCCAGACCTTCGCCATAGAACGGTGTCTTGATCTCATCTGCATATGTATTACTTACTGTAGTAACAGCATCTGCAAATACAATACCACCCTTCAGGAAGTTGCCATCCTTGTATGCTTCCAGCTTATCCGGTGTAAAATAGTAATCGGAAAGTCCTGTAAGCTCCTTGATCGTCTTCACATCATATACACCCTGGAATTTCAGGTTATGTATGGTCATGATGGTCTTAATTCCCCAGAAGAACTGATTCTGCTGGAAGCTGTCGTGCAGATAAACCGGAACAAGACCTGTCTGCCAGTCATGGCAGTGAATAATGTCCGGGCGGAAATCAATTACCGGAAGTACGGAAAGCACTGCCTTGGAGAAGAATGCAAATTTCTCCAGATCCCACGGAGCACTGTCATATGGCTTCGGTCCACTGAAATAATACTCATTATCTATAAAGTAGAACTTAATGCCATCATACTCCATCTGAAGAATACCTACATAACAGTTTTTGTATCCAAGATCCATGTAGAAGTGTGTGACATATTCCATTTTATCTTTCCATTCCTGCTTCATGCAGGCATATTTCGGTAAGATCACGCGAATATCAAAATAACGTTTATCAAAGCATTTCGGCAGTGAGCCGGCTACATCAGCCAATCCTCCGGTCTTAATGAAAGGCACTGCCTCTGATGTTGCAAAAAGAATTCTTTTCATCCAAAA
The DNA here is from genome assembly GCF_040908885.1 of Ruminococcus sp. RTP21358st1_G6_RTP21358_211008. NCBI lineage: Bacteria > Bacillati > Bacillota > Clostridia > Eubacteriales > Oscillospiraceae > Ruminococcus > Ruminococcus sp. RTP21358st1_G6_RTP21358_211008. The sequence continues at coordinate 49,181 of NZ_JBDGDM010000008.1, read as the reverse complement.
AACCCTCCTTAGTAATAGCAAATAGCATTACTGCCACTTAGTGCCAGTAACCTGCTTCTGTCTTTTATTATACCCCAAATTCGGCTCATTGGAAAGAACGATTTTTATATTCCAGTCTGATTTTGTCAGCAATCAGTGCAATAAACTCGGAATTGGTAGGTTTTCCTTTCCCATTGCTCACTGTATAGCCAAACAGCTGGTCAATGGTATCCATTTTTCCACGGCTCCATGCAACTTCAATGGCATGTCGGATAGCCCGCTCCACGCGGCTTGGCGTTGTCTGATGGCGTTTGGCTATGGTTGGGTATAAAATTTTTGTAATAGAATTCAGCATTTCCATGTCATTTACGGATAAAATAATAGCATCCCGCAGATACTGATAACCTTTAATATGTGCAGGTACTCCGATTTCATGTATGATATCTGTCACATCCGTTTCCAGATTTCCTGAATTGTAAGTATTTTCCTCTTCCTTTTGTCTTGGACGGTTCATTTCCCTGACGCGTCTCTCTCCCGCCCGGCGGATGTGTTTGATTCGGTTCAGCAGCATTTTGTTGTCAAAAGGCTTCAGCATAAAATAATCTGCTCCAAGATCAAAAGCGTCCTCTGTGATCCGCTCCTGTCCCACTGCCGAAACCACAATAAATGACGGCACTTTTTTCAAATTTTCATCGTGACTGAAGCGCTCCATCACTGAAAGTCCGTCTACTTTTGGCATGATAATATCCAGTACAACCACGTCAGGCTGTTTTTCCTTTATGATGTTACAGATTTCTTCTCCATTATGTGCTTTTCCAACCAGTTTCAGTTCTTCGTCCTGATCAATGATCTTACTCAGTACCTCCACCATTTTCTCATTATCGTCCGCAATTGCCACATTCAATTTTTCCATGAGGCCATTCTCCTTCTACTATTTTGAAAATTCTCCGGCAATCCACAGCCGGAAAGTTGCTATATTTCTGATATCAGGAAGCAAACGCGTTTTTCTTCCCAATATCTTCCTATCACCTGTACAAAACAGCAGGGCCCTGTTTGCTCTTGCACATTTTTCAGAAAAATTTTCCTTTGCTGTAACAACGTCTATTATAGTGGAACTGCCATGGGGAAATCAAGCCGAAACTGCCGTTTTTACTGCATTTTCGTTCGATTAGTTTCGAGCTTTTTTGCGTCTTTTAACGACAATAATTTCGTTTTTTCTGAGGGGATTTTTATATTAAGACAGCGTTTTACACCGACTCTCAATTTAACACAGTTTATTTTTTTCGCGTTTTATGATTGAAAGATATGGAACAGGTTCATAAAAATACAAGAGTGAAATCATGATTTTTCTCCATACTAGTACAGTGAAAATTAAGTTTCTGCTATATTGACACAGTATATGAAAAATCAGACAAGTCACTATAGCGGTTACTTAATATTTGCTGTACCAGCACAGTAAAAAACAAAAGAAAAGGATGTGAAAACATGTACCAGAAACGAAAATACAAACATTTTATCCTGCTCTGTCTTGTCCTTGACCTTCTGACAATGGTATTTCTGGGATATCGTTATCTGGACCGGAAAATTCCGGATGAAATACACATTGACAAAAATTCAGGACTTGACCTTTCCCAGATTTCCAATCTTCCTTTTGTATCTTTCGGAGATACAATCACTACTTCCGGGGAAGGCAGCTACCAACTGCCTTGCAGACTTTTTGGAAAAATAGCTTTCAAGAATATTAAAGTGAAACCAACAGAGGCAGACACCATTCTGGTCAGCGGCAGCACAGTGGGGATTTACATGGAAACAGACGGAGTTCTTGTGATCGACACCGGAGAAATCCTTTCTAAAAATGGGCAGATGCAGGATCCGGCAAAAAATATTTTAAAGCCTGGCGATTATATTGTTGCACTAAATGAGCAGAAAATATCCTGCAAGCAGGATTTAATTAACGATCTGGAAACTATTGATGGAAAGCCTGTTACGGTAAGCGTGCGAAGAAATAACAGTACCATTCCGGTCTCTCTCTCCCCGGCACAGGATGCTTCCGGAAAGTACAAGCTTGGAATCTGGGTCCGGGATGACACCCAGGGAATCGGAACCCTTACCTATGTAACAAAAGACGGAAATTTCGGTGCTCTTGGCCATGGAATCAGCGATATCGACACAGGAAATCTTTTGTCAATAAAGGGAGGAAATCTTTACTGTGCCCAGATTCTCGGAGTGCAAAAAGGGGAAAAAGGAAGTCCCGGAGAACTTTCCGGGCTGATCCGTTACAGAAATGACAATGTGATCGGACAGATTCGTGTAAATAGTTCAAATGGAATTTACGGCAGTTTCACCAGCAGTTCTGGCAATAATATTACAGAGCTCCAGGCCGCAGCTTCTGCTTCAGATGATACGGTCAATGCTTCTGAAAGCTTTAACCAGTCCAAAACTTCTTTCTGGGATTTTGCAGACAGTTTTTCCGGAAATGATTCTCTGCCAATTTCCCTCCGCCAGATGAAAATCGGCTACAAACAGGAAGTACAGACCGGTCCGGCTTCCATTCTGTGTGATGTAGGTAATGGAGTAAAAGAATACGATGCAGAAATCACCAGAATCGACATGAACCACGAGGACACTAACAAAAGTTTCGTCATCCATATCACCGATCAGCGGCTTCTTAACACCACCGGCGGCATTGTCCAGGGCATGTCAGGCAGTCCCATCCTGCAAAATGGAAAAGTAATCGGTGCGGTAACCCACGTTTTTGTCCAGGATGCGGCAAGTGGGTATGGAATTTTTATTGAAAACATGCTGGAGCGTGTCTGAAAAAGGCTTTCTGCAAGATGTGCGTCACGATTTGTGGGAGATTTTGCCCGGATGAGGGCGCCGTAGCGGACTACGGCAACTGAATTCGGGCAAAATATACCGCAAAGTGGGGCGTGCAGATTGCGGGAATGATTTTTCAGACTCGCTCCGGAGCCTGCCTGAAAAAGCTTCTGATATACTCAGAAATCCCCTGTCAGACAGGAGCCTGTCTCACAGAGGATTTCAACTTACATGTTTGAAAACTCATTTTCTCAATCTACAAAAAGGAATTATGCCTTGCACTCCCTGGCCAGTTTTTTCATCTCCCTTGCATTTTCCAGCACAGCGCCAGTGATCTGGGCACCCCCAAGAAGACGGGCCAGTTCGCGGATGGAGGCTTCTTCATCAAGGGGATGGATCTGAGTGGTGGTCTTGGTGCCTTCAACCTGCTTCTCGATCTCAAAATGGGAATCTGCCATGGCTGCGATCTGGGGAAGATGGGTAATGCAGAGCACCTGATGATGATGCCCGATCACTGCCATTTTCTCAGAAACCTTCTGAGCAGTACGTCCACTGATTCCCGTATCTATTTCATCAAAAATCAATGTTTCGATCTGGTCACGGTCTGCCAGGATTGCCTTCAGTGCAAGCATAATTCTGGAAAGCTCACCACCGGATACGATTTTACCAAGGGGCTTCAGACTTTCTCCCGGATTTGTGGAAATTTCATACTGGATTTCATCATAACCATTCTCTGTAAAACTGCTTCTTCTGGAAAACGTGATGGCAAACTGTACATCCAGGAAATTTAAGTCTTTTAATCCCTGGATTACCTTTTTCTCCAGCTGATGGCTGTATTCTTTACGAATTTCCGAAAGACGGCTGCAGGCCACTTCCAGCTTTTTTTCTGCCTTTTTCAGTTCTTCCCTGGAAGCCTCGAAAATTTCTTCATACTTCTGAAGTTTGTTCAGCTTTTCCTGCTGTTTTTTCTGGTATTCCTGGATTTCTTCGATACGCTGACCGTATTTGGCTTTCAGACCATTGAGCAGATCCAGGCGGCGCTCTGTCTCATAAAATACGGATTCATCAAAAGTCATGTCATCCATATAGGAGGACAGCTCCCTGTTAAAATCATTGAGAAGTCCGTCCACTTCGCTTAAGGTCTGGGAAAGGGATTCCAGCTGATCATCGTACTCTGTCACTCTGGAAAGCTCCCGAAGAGCCTCTCCCACTGCTTCCCCAGCTCCCTGTCCATCATATCCGGTAAGGGCATGGGCACTTTGCAGGGAATCGATAATTCTGCGTCCATTGGAGAGCTTTCGATATTGCTTTTCCAATTCTTCGTCTTCTCCTGGAACCAGAGATGCTTTCTCAATCTCATTGATCTCAAATTCCAGAAAAGCCATTTCCCGATTCTTCTGCTCTTCGTCCATATCAAGGGATTTCAGTTCTGCCTGACATTTCTTATATTCCTGATAGGCAGCTTTCACCTTCTCTTTTTCCGGAAAGATTTTCTCACGGCCATAAGCGTCCAGGATTTCCAGCTGTTTCTCCTCATAGAGAAGGGACTGGTGCTCATGCTGCCCGTGAATGTCAAGAAGACAGGCTGCAGCGGCCTTCATCTGGCTGACAGTGCTTGTCTCCCCATTTATCTTATTAATGCTCCTGCCGTCCATGATTTTTCTTGACATGAGGATCTGTCCGTCCTCCGGATAAATATCAAGTGCGGCAAGTGCTTCTTTTGCTTTCGTATTTTCAACCTGAAATAAAAGCTCTACCAGTGCATAGGGCGCATTTTCCCTGATCATGCTTCTGGATGTCTTTCCTCCCAGGATCAGCTGCATGGAACCGAGAAGAATGGACTTACCGGCACCAGTCTCACCGGTGAGGATATTCAGCCCTGGTCCGAATTCCACTTCAATTTCATCTATGAGTGCAAGGTTTTTTACGTGTAAATGTACTAACAAGGTTGACCTCCTTACGTTACTGTATATTCAAATGGACAGTAACTCCTTACTCTTTTCTCATACCCTTATAAACAGGCCTAGAGCGTGTTTGAAAAATCATTCCCGCAATCTGCACGCCCCACTTTGCGGGAGATTTCACCCGAATTCGGTTGCCGTAGCCCACTACGGCGCCCTCATCCGGGCGAAATCTCCCACAAATTGTGACGCACATCTTGCAGAAAGCCTTTTTCAAACACGCTCTAAAGCCCATATGTAATGTCAGGCAACGCTATGCTTCAAAGCCACACATGCCCTTCAGATAGTAACAATCGAGCAGGAAATTCCTGCCCGATCCACTTTATGTTCTCAGTCAGCTCTGAAACCCGATTGAAAATTCCGGTCATGCAAACTGTTTCCATTTTTATCTTCTGTTCAAAATACTGCCCAGCTTCTCCATGACACCCTCCGCCAGCTCAGAGCTTTTGCAGGCACACATAATCGTGTCATCTCCTGCAATACAGCCCAGGATTTCCGGCCATTTCAAGGCATCCAGAGCTGTGGCAACTCCCATTGCCATTCCGGTAACTGTTTTGATCACTACCAGATTCTGTCCAACCTCAATGGACACAACCGCATCATTTAACACTCTTGTATACTGGTCCCCAAGCCCTGGCTGTGTATCCTGCAGGATGGCATAGCGGGATTTCCCGTCTTTTCCTGCAACCTTGGTCATTTTCAGTGCACGGATATCTCGTGAAACCGTAGCCTGTGTCACCTTAAAACCGGCTTCATTCAATCTGGCTGCAAGCTCTTCCTGTGTATCTATGTCATATTCTTTTATCAGTTCGATAATTTTCTCATGTCTTGCTAATTTCACTTCTTAACCTCCCCTGCAAAGATTTTCTGCCCTGAAGTCTGTTAAAAAAGGCTGTCACTTACAATACCCCTTTTTCAAACAAGCTCTGAATGAACCTTTGCAACGCATTCTGAAAATGATATTATCAATAAAATTCCCATACTATGATCAATACTTATAATAATATTTGTATTCTGATACATTAATAAAAATCAGCTATCCCTCATTTTTTGTCTCAACACTTCAACAAAACTAAGATGATTCAGCTTCAAAATCCTGGTTTTCACCTCTGCCTTTCGGATCACAATCTTATCTCCTGTGATCATTGGAATTTCAGAATCCCCATCAAAAGAAGCCAGTCCTTTTTCACAATCCTGGTGACGTCCCTCTCCCATTTCCACCGTGATCACATCCTCCGCTGGGAAAACAATGCTTCGGCTGTTCAGAGTGTGTGGCGCGATCGGTGTCATAATCGTCATCTCTCCACTTGGTGAAACAATAGGACCGCCAACAGAAAGGCTGTATCCTGTCGAACCTGTAGGTGTGGAAATAATAATTCCATCAGCGTTATAAGAGTTCAGATATTCGTCATTGACAAAATTTTTAAATCTTACAACACGAAGGGGACCTTCCCTTGCAATTACAATGTCGTTTAAGGCAATATCCTTGCCAATGACCCTGTCTCCCCGGTAAACAGTCCCGGAGAGCATCATTCTCTCTTCCACCTCGTAGACATCCTCCGTAAGCTTGTCAAGAGCCTGGTATACAGACTGCCTGTCCACCTCAGCCAGAAAGCCCAGATTTCCAAGATTGACTCCCAGAAGGGGAATCTGACTGCGCTTCTTATCGTGAGCCGCCTGAATGTCTCTGGCAGCCTGAAGAAGGGTTCCATCACCGCCAAGTACGATAATGCACTGTGTTTCTTCCGGAATCTTTCTTGGATCCGTATAGTGGAACGGACCTGCAGTCTGTCTTCCTGCAAGCTGAACTTCACAGTGTCCGCCTCTTTTTCCAAGATAATCCACTACCCGGTCTGTAAATTCCAGATTTTTATCTTTTTCATTGTTGGTTATAATATAAAACTTATTCATACCAAAGTCCTGTATCTGTTTACTGTCCCCTGTAAGCAACAGCATTCAACTGCATACTATTTTTCTGCCGGTTTATCCAATGCTCCGTGTGCCTGTGCAACCACATCCTCCACTTTCACAGTAAGACTGTCCGGAACCTCCGTTCCCTCCGGTCTTTTCTTCAGATGCAGAAGATATTCAATATTTCCCTCTGGTCCTTTGATCGGAGAAAAAGAAAGATGGCATGGCTCGAGGGAAATACTCATGGCGAAATCCCTCACCTTCTCTATCACTTCCTCGTGTACAGCAGGATCACGGACAACCCCTTTCTTTCCCACCTTTTCCCTGCCAGCCTCAAACTGGGGTTTTATCAGGCAGACGATTTCGCCATCCTCTGTAAGAAGATTTCTCACAGGTCCCAGTACCTTGGTCAGGGAAATAAAGGAAACATCAATAGAGGAAAATGCAGGTTTCTCCTGGATATCCTCCGGTACCACATAGCGAATGTTGGTTTTCTCCATGCACACAACTCTTGGGTCGTTGCGAAGCTTCCAGTCCAGCTGGCCATATCCCACATCAATAGAATATACCTTCACACCGCCATTCTGAAGCATACAGTCTGTAAAACCGCCTGTAGAGGCGCCTACATCCATGCACACCTTCCCCTCAAGACTTACATCAAATTCATTCATTGCTTTTTCAAGCTTCAGGCCGCCGCGGCTTACATATGGAAGGGTGTTTCCTCTGACTTCCACTTTCACCGTTTCAGTAAACATGGAGCCTGCTTTATCTTCCTTCTGACCATCTACATAAACCTGTCCGGCCATGATATATGCTTTTGCTTTTTCTCTGGAAGGTGCAAGAGCGCGCTCCACCAGCATCATATCCAATCGTTTCTTCATTCTCTTATTCCTTCTGAATAGTTACCTGAAATTTTCTTTATCTTCTCTGCAATGGCATTGGCGCTAAGCCCCAGCTGTACCCTAAGACTGTCCACACCTCCATGAGGCACAAAACGATCCGGAATAGCCACTGGCAGCACCTGGATACCAGGATGATGTTCTTCCATATAACCGCATAACTGCTGTCCAAAGCCACCATTTTGCACATTTTCTTCTACTGTTACCACCAGGCTGTGATTCCGCGCCAGCTGATCCAGCAAAGCTGTATCTAATGGCTTTACAAATCTGACATTTACAAAGGTAGAATCAATTCCTTCCTTCTGTAATTCACTGCAGACCTCTGCACAGATCTCCACCATGCTTCCAAGTGCCAGAACTGCTACCTTACAACCGCTGTGAAGGACTTCACTTTTCCCCATCTCCACAGCTGTCTGATATTCCTGCAGCCCCTGATATGCATTACCTCTTGGGTAACGGATTGCTACCGGGCCATCCGCTTTCACAGCAAAGCGAAGCATTTCCTTTAACTCCCAGTCATTCTTCGGTGCCATCACTGTCATTCCAGGCATCATGCTGAGATAGGAAATGTCAAAATTGCCCTGATGTGTCTCACCATCTGCTCCAACAAGACCTGCCCTGTCCACTGCAAAGATCACATGAAGCTTCTGCATGCACACATCGTGAAGCATCTGATCCACAGCTCTTTGCAAAAAGGAGGAATAAATGGCAACCACCGGGACTACTCCGCCAAGTGCCAGTCCGGCTGCAAAGGAAACTGCATGCTCTTCTGCAATTCCTACATCAAAGAACCGGTCTGGAAATCTCTGGGAAAACTTTTTCAGCCCGGTACCATCAGGCATGGCAGCTGTAATGGCAACCAGCTTCTCTTCTTCTGCTGCCACCTGGCACAAAGCATCTGCAAACACATCCGTATAACCCGGACAGACCTTCTTCTGGGTTGGCTTTCCAGTCTTGATGTCAAACGGTCCGATTCCATGAAACATATCCGGATTCTGTCTTGCAGGTTCATAGCCACGTCCCTTTTCTGTAAGAACATGAACCACAACCGGTCCCTTCACACGCTTTGCCTCATTAAAAAGGCGCATCATCTGGCGCATATTATGCCCGTCCACCGGTCCAAGATAGGTCAGGCCCATATTTTCAAAGAGCATTCCCGGAATAAAAAGCTGCTTAATGCTGCTTTTCGTCCTTCTCACAGCATCCACCATAGCGGTTCCCACACGGGGAATCTTTTTTACCGCCTTATTCAAGCTCATTTTCATTCCGGTGTATGCTTCTGCAGTACGGATCGCACTGAGATAATTTGACATTCCTCCTACATTTGGAGAGATTGACATATTATTGTCATTTAAAACAATTATAAAATTGGTATCCAATTCGGCTGCATTATTCAGCGCCTCATAAGCCATACCGCCTGTAAGCGCACCATCGCCGATCACAGAAACCACATGATAATTCTCTCCAAGAAGATCCCTTGCATGCACATAACCAAGGCCTGCAGAAATAGAATCTGAGCTATGTCCCGCGTCAAAAGAGTCGCAATTGCTCTCCCCTCTTTTTGGAAAACCACTCAGTCCGCCTTCCTTGCGCAGGGTCTCAAATTCACCTTTTCGTCCGGTGAGGATCTTATGAGTGTATGCCTGATGGCCTACATCCCAAATCAGCTTGTCATCTGGAAAATCCAGTACATTATGCAGTGCCAGTGTAAGTTCTACCACTCCAAGATTGGATGCCAGATGTCCTCCTGTCCTGCTGACGGATTCAATCAAAAAGCTTCGTATTTCTTCTGCCAGCTGCGGAAATTCAGCCAGAGGAATTTTGTGAATATCGTTGGGCTTTTTTATTTTATCCAGAATCATTTGTATCCTTCTTTCACTTCCTGCGTCCCACCAGCTCGTTCACCAGAGTAAACAGGAATTCATTTTTCTTATTCAGTCCTTCAAACAAAGTAACTGCCTCATCTGACAGCTTCTTCACCTGCTGTGATGCTTTCTCAATTCCCATAAGTGTCACATAAGTAGTCTTATGGTTCTTCTCATCACTGTGAATTGGCTTACCCAGCTCTTCCTCGGTGCTGGTCACATCCAGGATATCATCCTGGATTTGGAACGCAAGGCCGATATTTTTTGCTGCTTTTTCTACTATAGCAGTCTCTTCTTCCGTGGCACCTCCAAGAATTGCGCCTGTCATCACAGAGGCTTCAATAAGTGCAGAAGTCTTATTCTCATAAATATAATCAATCATCTCACGGCTCATAGGCTTGCCGTCATTTTCCACATCCACACTCTGTCCGCCAAGCATTCCGTAAAGTCCGGTCTTATGGGACATTACCTTCAGTGCCTGAATCACATGTGCCTGACAATCTGGTGTATCTGCCGTGTCAAAAGCTGTAAGCATCACTTCATAAGCATAATTGAGAAGTGCCACACCGCTAAGAACCCCCATAGCTTCCCCATAAACTTTATGAGTAGTAAGACGTCCTCTCCGGTAATCGTCATTATCAAGAGCCGGAAGATCATCATGGACCAGTGAATGGGTATGAATCATCTCCATTGCTGCCATAAAAGGATATGCCAGCTTCTCTTCTCCTCCAAACAGCCTTAAGGTTTCCAGGATCAGCATAGGGCGAAGGCGCTTTCCTCCTGCCAGAATACTGTAATTCATTGCCTGTGCCATAGTCTTCGCAAAACCTTCCTCTTCCGGAAGATAAGACTGGATCACTTTATTAATTTCTTCTGTTCTTTTTTTTAATTCATCTTGAAAATTCACCAAGGCTACCATCCTCATTCATCTGCAGCATTTTTTTCTCAACAGTATCAAGCTTATCATTACAATATTTCAGAAGCTCCATTCCCTGTTTATAAAGGCGAAATGAATCTTCCAGGGAGGTCTCACGGTCTTCCAGCCTTCTCGCCAGAACATCCAGCTCTGAAAAAGCCTCCTCCAGAGTTTTCTCTTCTTTTTTCTCATCAGCCATCCTTCCGCACCTCCGTCTTTATTGCTGCACACATTGTGCACAGAAGTCTTTTACTAGCTATGCACGATCTGCATGCTGACTTTATTTTTCACTGTCTGTATCTGCTCCGTAACTGCTGGCTTTTGTATTCTGTACAGACGCCTCTATTGTACCATCTGTAACATAAATCAGCAGACCATCCCCTTGTTTTACCTGTGAAACGCTTGTCAATGTCTTTCCTTCCTTATCAGAGACGTAGGAGTAACCCTGATTCAGCTTCCGAAGAGGAGAAAGACCGTGAAACCTTTCCAGATAGAGGGACAGTCTGTGTCTTTTATCTTTTATCTTTTGTTCCATGGCAGACTGGATTCGTTCCTGCACATCTGCCGCATACTGCTGACGGTCACGCAGACGGCTCTCTGGATTCAGATACTGAAGACGTGTTCCATATCTTTCCAGTTTTGCCCTGTTTACGTCAATTTTATTCCACACTGCCCGTTCCAGCCGTTCCTGATACCCTTGCATGGAATTCAAAAGAGTCCGGCAGTCAAAATAGGCGAGTTCTGCCGCTGCTGAAGGTGTAGGGGCACGAAGATCCGCCACAAAATCCGCGATGGTAAAGTCAGTCTCATGTCCCACTGCAGAAATTACAGGTGTATGGCACTCAAAAATCGCCCTTGCCACCTCTTCTTCGTTAAAAGCCCATAGTTCCTCAATAGAACCACCGCCCCGGCCTACAATGATCACATCCACGCCTGCCTCGTCCAGCATGCGGATACCACGTACAATACTGGCCGCTGCTCCCTCTCCCTGCACAAGTGCCGGGTAAAGAATACTCTGGATAAAAGGATTTCTTCGGGTGGAAACGTTGATAATATCCCGAATCGCAGCACCTGTAGGAGATGTGACAATCCCCACTCTGTGGGCAAATTCCGGTATGGGCTGCTTATACTCCTGTGCAAACATTCCCATATCCTCCAGCTCCTGCTTCAACGCCAGGTATCTTTCATAAAGCGCACCAGCTCCCTCTAAAGTAATCTCCTTCGCATAGAACTGATATGCGCCATCTCTTTCATAAACATCTACTCTGCCCCCGGCTATCACCTTGTCTCCGTCTTTCATGCGGAAAGCAAGACCTTTTCTGGAACCTGCGAACATAACGCATTTCAGTGTGCCGCCTTCGTCCTTTAATGTAAAATAGATGTGTCCTGTGGAGTGGTATTTACAGTTGGATACCTCTCCCTTTACATAAATATTCTGTAAAAAATAGTCCTGGGTAAACATGTTCTTCACATAGCGGTTTACCTGACCAACAGAATAGACATTATTCATTTTTATTTTCCGGTGCCCTAGAGCTTACATTGCGGTTGACAACTACCACCTTTTTGGAAGGATCCTTTACCTTGAAACCGGATTTCGGTCTTGCAGAGGTCTGTTCTTCTTTCTTAGAAGATGCCTTTCTTGCAGCAACCTTCTTATCCGGGTTGGCAATCTTTCCAAGGATTCCGTTTACGAATGCACCGGACTCTTCAGAACCGAAGCATTTCGCCAGTTCTACAGCCTCATTGATGGCAACTCCTACCGGCACTTCCTCTTTCTCATATTCAAGCTCATACACAGCCAGACGAAGAACTGTCAGATCAACACGGTTCATACGGCTTGTCTTCCATCCCATACTGATGCTGTTCAGCTTCTCATCAAGCTCATCTGTGTGGTTCATAATGTTCATATATTTGCGGCTGATATAGTCCCGGTCGCTCTCTTCCAGATTCTCAATATCAGCTAAATATAAAGCCAGCTGCTCTTCCATTTCTTTCTGTGTATTAAACTCGCTGATAAAAAGCAGCTTAAAAATATGTTCTCTCTGTTCCCTTCTTCTCATGTTTCCTCCTACTATCTGTAACTCCCGAAAATCCCTGCAAAGAAATGTCAGCTCACGCAGACATTCATAGAAAAAAAAGGAAAGGTTTACTTTCCTTTTTTCGTTTACTTGCTTTTTTCATTCTCCATATCTACGCTTGCAATATGAATATTGACATCTGCAACCTCAAGTCCTGTCATGTTCTCAATGGCTGCTTTTACTTTCTCCTGAACCTTCTTGCTGGTCTCAAGGATATTCATGCCATATTCAATATTCAGGGTAAGGTCAACGCTTACCACACTGTCAACAATTTCAACCTTAACTCCCTTGGAGAGATTCTTCATTCCAAGCTTGCTTACCAGCTCATTGGTAATATTACCTGCCATGGAGGCAACTCCGTCTACTTCTGTAGCGGCAAGTCCGGCGATAATAGTAACGACCTCATCTGCGATCTGAACCTCACCGATTCCCTCAATATCCTGTATTTTATATGTTGTTCTCTTCTCTGCCATGCTTACAAACCTCCTAGGTTTAATCTGCCGGCTGCCGGAAAATTCGCATCTTTCCCCGAGGCCAGCGTCAAATCTGCCTTACGGCGTATTTACACGAAACGGACTATCCCACGCATCTGCGCAGTTCTATTTCTATCCGAGACTTTCTTTAATTATAGCAAAATGCGTCAAAAATGAAAAGAGTTATTTACTGAATTCTGTTAATATTAAATCCGGATTTCTGTCTTCTGTCATGCCCACACTCCATGCATTGATAAACAGAAGCAACGGATTGCCTTTCAGATCTGTAACCTTCTTCATGTCAGAAGTTCCGACGATCTTGTCCACCTGAATCTCATCCTTGTTCGCAATCCATCTGATGTGCTCATATGGCAGATTTTCCAGACGAATTTCCACATTATACTCGTTCTCCAAACGATATTTCAAAACATCAAACTGGAGCACACCAACAACGCCCACAATGATCTCTTCCATATTTCCGTAAAGCTCCTGGAAAATCTGGATGGCACCTTCCTGTGCGATCTGGTTAATTCCCTTTACAAACTGCTTTCTCTTCATGGTATCCAGAAGTCTTACCCTTGCAAAGTGCTCCGGTGCAAATGTAGGAATGCCCTCAAATGCAAATTTTTTTCCAGGCGTACAGATCGTATCTCCAATAGAGAAAATACCGGGATCAAATACACCGATAATATCTCCTGCATAAGCCTCCTCAACTACATGGCGTGACTCAGCCATCATCTGCTGGGGCTGAAGAAGTCTCATCTTCTTATCCCCCTGTACATGATAAACCTCCTGGGAGGCATCGAATTTGCCGGAGCAGATACGCATAAATGCAATTCTGTCACGGTGAGCCTTATTCATATTTGCCTGAATCTTAAATACAAAAGCAGAAAAATCATCGCTCATAGGATCAACAAGACCTGAGTCTGCCATTCTTGGAAGAGGTGACGTAGTCATCTTCAGGAAATGCTCCAGGAAAGTCTCAACACCAAAATTGGTAAGAGCGGATCCAAAGAACACAGGAGTCAGTTCTCCCTTACTTACCATCTCCTGATCGAACTCGGCACTTGCGCCATCCAGAAGCTCGATTTCCTCCAGAAGCTGTTCTTTCTGCTCCGGATCCATAACCTCAAGTGCATGAGGAGAATCCAGATCGATTTCCTCAATAGTTCCCTCCTTGGTACCTTTCTGGGTATCTGTGAAAGTAAGGATCTTATTCGTGTTGCGGTCGTAAACACCGCGGAATTTCTTACCGGAACCGATTGGCCAGTTAATAGGGCAGGTTGCGATTCCAAGCTCTTTTTCGATCTCGTCAAGAAGATCAAAGGTATCGTTGGCATCACGGTCCATTTTATTGATAAAAGTAAAAATAGGAATGTGTCTCATAACGCAGACCTTGAACAGCTTTCTGGTCTGTGCCTCAACACCCTTGGACCCATCGATTACCATAACTGCAGAATCTGCAGCCATCAGGGTACGATAAGTATCCTCTGAGAAATCCTGATGTCCAGGAGTATCCAGAATGTTGATGCAGTAACCGTCATAATGGAACTGCAATACGGAAGAAGTAACGGAAATACCTCTCTCCTTTTCAATTTCCATCCAGTCTGATACTGCATGGCGGGCCGTTGCCTTTCCTTTAACACTACCGGCCAGATTAATGGCTCCGCCATACAGCAGGAATTTCTCAGTCAGAGTAGTCTTACCTGCATCCGGGTGGGAAATGATGGCAAAGGTTCTTCTTTTTTCTATTTCTTTCGTATACTTCGACACGTTTAGCCTCCTATTTGAATTCTCTATTTCAGACACGCTCTAGAGCGTGTATTCTTACATTTTTGCAGCATTCCTATTCTAGTATAAGGACTGCTGCACTGTCAAGGGGGTATATCATGGATTTACTGTAGTATTATCACGGATTTACTGTAGTATTATCACGGATTTACTGTAGTATCATCATCAATATCCACGGAAGTCTCCAGTGATTCATCTTTATTTACCAGTTCTTCCTCGCTTTCATTTAACGGCGTGATCACAATATTTTCCGGCGCAATTCCCGTTTTTCTTTTCACAATGTCTTCAATCTGAGCCCGTTTTGCATCTGTCAGATCTGCTTCCGGAACCACCACATCTGCCGTTTCTCCGGTAAGGTTTACGATCACATTTTCGAAGCCTTTGGCTTCCAGAAGAAGTTCTGCTGCCGACTCTTTTTCCGTCAGATCCGCCATGGAAACCATTGTGCTCACAGCCTCCTGCTTCTGGTCATCTCCCAGATCCTGGTTGTTAATAATAGCCTGCAGGTCTGCTTTATTCTGGGAACGGATCTGTTCTCTGGAAAGTTTGGCCTGGGCCGCAAAATCAGAAGCCGCAGTAAGTACAGCTTCCCCCGGCGTGCTGGTGGTCTGATCCTGCACATCCGTAAGGCTGCTATCCGCCCCGTTCTCATCCAGAAGGGCTGTTTCATCGGTCAGATCATAGTCTACATCCTCCAGAATACTGCTGCTGTCCGCGCTTGCCTCCTTATTTTTCAGGCCAAGATCTACATCTGCAAAATTCAGGTATCCTGCAACTGCGATCAGAACCGCCAGTGAAGTAATGATTACCTGGTTCTTTTTCAGAATCTTTTTCACTTTACCTCTCCTCATTTCATTTTCATTACTTTAATTTTATGGGCATCCAGCTGAAATAATGCCATAACTCCTTCTACAATATTCCTGGAAACCACAGAATTATCTGCTCCTTCCGCCGCGATCAGCACTCCGGTCACCGCCTGATTTCCGGAATCGTAGAAACTGCTGCTGTCTTTTTCTTCCCCTGTCATAAGGAGCACCCGCACTTTTCCCACTCCTTCTGTCTGGGATAAAAGATCTTCCAGTTTTTTCTCCAGAACTGTCCGTTCTGCATCTGTATTTTTCTCAGAAGAAGCTGAAAAAAAGGAACTGCTTTTTACTTCCGGGGAGCTATCCTTTTTATCGGATACCGGAAGTGCAATTACCGTAAGCAGAAGTCCCAAAAGGAGAAGAATCACCCATTGTCTGCTTCCCATTTTCCCAAGCAAGGACTTCACAGTTTTCTTCCCTGATTCCCCAGTTTGCTGCAAGTTCATCTTTTATCCCCCTCTCAAGCTCTCCATCTGGCACCTCCTTCGTCCACAGGCAGACTTTTAACAGCTCCCCTTCTATATGTACTTTGCATGCCGTCACTTCTATGCCTTTCTTTTTCAAAGATTCCGGAATATTTTTCTCAAGCTGCTCCTCCACACCTTTTTCCAGAAGGCTTTTCTGAAGATTTTCCATATCAAGAGTGAGCCGTTTTTTTTCTTCCTGCTGGTAAAGGCTGGAAAAGCTTTCCGGCAGTGTTTTAGCTTTTTCCAGAATGGAAAGCATGGGAGTGATCAGCATAACCATCAGCAAAAGTCCCATAAAAAAATGCACATAACGCTGATATTTCCCGGTAGGCACCAGATGGATGAGCATAGTCAACAGAATATAAAATATGGCAAGGCATTTGATCCAGCTGTAGATGGCTTCTTTCATAATATATCACTTCCCGCATCCCATTTTGGTCCCATATCTCAGTCATATGCTCAGGTTATTATGGTTCATTTCCGCTTACTGTTACTTTTATCCGCCTACAGACGCCATGAGAACTATAAAGGTAAGCACACACAGAATTTCCGCAGTCAGCATGATCCGCAGAAGCAGGGCACAGCCTTCTCCCATTGTGCCAAGGCAGCCTACGATTCGTTTGTCTGATACAGGCTGTGCCACTGCACCAAGGAAGCGAAAGCTAAGGGATAGGAGACCATAATGAATCACAGGTCCGGCTCCTGCAAGAAGCAGAACCACCACCGCCATTGCTCCAAGACAGTTTTTCACAAGCAGTGCCCCTGCCAGAATCAATTCTGTTACCGCATTTACGGCATTTCCCACAGCCGGAATCGCTCCGGCAGTTCTGCCCAGGGCAGTTCGTTTGATGGCATCCATGGCAGGCGCAACCAGTCCTCGTACCGCCTGAAGCCCAAGGACAGCCCCAAGCATGGTTTTCAGGCTCCAGTTGATCATAGTTTCCAGAAGTTCTGCCATCTTGCTTAACATATCCTCTTTGGAAAGATGGTTCACCATACAAAGAAGAACATACAGATTAGCCCCTGGCAGAATCAAAGTGAGAAGAAGCCATTCCACCAGCCACACCAGAAGAAGAACCCCCTGATAAAATACAGAAGCCGTGACAGCTCCTGATGCTGCTGAAACTGCCACGAAATAAGCAGGTGCCAGGCCTTTCATAAACTGAGTCATCCATTCCAGCTGTTTTCCAAGAGAAACTCCAAGCTGCTGATAGCTGTTCATCAGAATGGTAAATAATAAAAGATATACCATGTAAAAACTTACCTCTCCAATCTGGCTGTTTTCAAATACCTCTGCAAAATTTGAAAAAACAGCAGCTGCCAGCACCAGGAGAAGAATGCGAAAAAAATTAGCCCGTTCTTTTTCCAGCCGTTCAAAAAAGAGGCTGCGCAGAAATTGCTGCACCGCCTCTTTTGAAAATACTGTTTCGCCGTTTATCATGTTTTTTAATGCTGTTCCTATGGAGAAGCTGTCCTCTCCCAGCATTTCATCCATTAAAGTTTGTACCTGTTCGAAAGACATGTCAGAAACCAGCTGCTCCGTAATGCCCTCAGAATCAGCGGAAGCTGCACAATAGCCAATACCTGCTGTTACCGTTTTCTCCGTTGTCTCTTCCTCTGTTTCGACTGCTGTTTCACCTGTAAAACTCTCAGCTTCCATGTTCTCTGCGTTTACATTTATTTTTCTGGTTCCCATCAGAATCCATACTACAAACAACAATGCAGCAATTACCTGCCATTTTTGTTTTTTTCTCCAGAACCTCATACCATGAACTCCTGAATCGTCTTCAGAAGTGCCATAAGCACCGGCATGCTCAGCACCATCACCGACAATTTACAGAACAGCTCGATCTGAGCCGCTGTTGTGCTGTAGCCTGCATCTTTACAGATTCCGGAGGCAAACTGGCCGATGTAGGTAATTCCGATCATTTTTACCAGTGTGGAAATATATTCCGTATCCACTGGAAGTGTCTCCTGGATTTTCCCCAGAGATTCAAACAGGTAATAAATTTTCCCCACAGCAAGTCCCATGATCACAAGACCAATTCCAACTGTAATAAAACAGGCGTATTCCGGTTTGGTTCCTTTCATAAGAAATCCAAGAATAACACCGCATACGCCTAGTAACGAAATCTTTATAATGTCCATTTTCCACCTCCTGAACACAGGTGACAGGATATTGGTGAATCAGATCACAATTCAAATAATTTTTTTATGCTGTCAAACAACTCATAAATATATGGTACGATCCAGAAGAGTACCACAAGGAGACCTGCCAGGCTGACTAAAAAAGCCTGCTCCTCTCTGCCGCTGTGTTTCAGAACCTGAGAAAGCACGGAGACCAGAATCCCCACAGCAGCTATTTTAAAAATAATACTGACTTCCAAGGGGGCCTCCTTTCTTACCGTTATCTGCCTTACATAACCGTTTTCCAGGCAATTTTTCCAGATATTATATGAAATTACCACAACAGGACTGCCAGCAGAATTCCGCCCAGAATTCCCATGCTCTGATATGTTTTCTGCTGCTTTGGCATAGCACTTTTCAGAGTCTTTATCCTGTAGCCTAGCTCCTCCTCCAGAAGTGTCAGCTGTGCCACCTGCATTTCCCTGTCCAGATATCCCAGTTTTTCACCCAGAGAAAGAAAGCTTTCCCGCTCTTCCTCTGAAAGTTTGTAAAGGGGAAGCAGTCTTGCCGCGCATTCCCTGAAAATCTCATCAAAGGTAATTCCAGGCCGCTGCTGAAGCCATCCTGCAGTTTCTTTGAGAAAAAGCCTGTACTCTCCTGGCATTTTTGCTGCAGCATCAAGAAAGGCATCTTCCAACGTCGCCCCTGTGCAGCGGATTTCCCCTTTCAGTAACAGAAGAAGCTGAGCCAGTTTTTCCAGAATTTTCAGTCTGGCTGTCAATTCCATGCTTTTACACAACCCAAGACCTGTTCCGGAAAAAAGGATCAGAATGATTCCTGCTGTTTTCAACAAGGCCTCCCGTTTCTGTCATAAATTCCAAGTATGGTTCCCGCATGTTCTCCCTTGTCCAGGAAAATATACCGTTCAAACACTCTTCTTCTCACCAGCCTTTCAAAATAAGGCTGATGGATCACGTCCTCAATGGAATTTCCATGAGCGGTGGCGATTACTTTACATCCACTGTGAATCACAGATTCCACAGCTTTAAAGTCTTCTTTCCGTCCCAGTTCATCTACGGCCACAACTGCCGGAGACATAGAACGGATCAGCATTTCCATCCCTTCTGCCTTTGGACAGCCGTCCAGCACATCCGTACGCATACCAAGGTCATTCTGGGGAACTCCCTGATAGGAACCGGCAAGCTCACTTCTCTCATCTACAACGCCAACCGTTACCCCCGGCATTTTTTTCTTTTCCTCACCATTGCTCAGCTGACGGATAATATCCCGAAGCAGGGTTGTTTTCCCCCCTCTTGGCGGAGAAACGATCAAAGTATGCGCTACCCAGTCTTTTTTGCGGATATAGGGCATCACCTGGTCTGCACAGCCTACCACTTCGTGAGCCAGACGTACATTTATACAGGAAATATATTTCATTCCCTGGATCTCATTGCCGTCAAGAATCACCTTTCCGGTAACACCTACCCGATGACCTCCCTGAACAGTAAGAAACCCCTGGCGCATTTCATCTTCATAGGAATAAAGGGAATAACCACTTATATATTCCATGGTTTCCTTCAGATCTTCCCTTGTCACCACGTATTTACCATCATGGTCGGTAAGGAAACCCTCACCTCCGTCATAGGTGTAGAACAGCGGTCGTCCTACTCTTAACCGTATCTCATATATTTTGTCATAATCAAGGTTTGCATTCATCAACAGTCTGCGGATATTGCCCGCAAACAGGTTCTGAATCTGCTCTGCTTCTATGTTGTATCACCTCTCAATTTTAATATATGTGGACAATCCCGGATTCATTCTTAAATAAATCCCCCAGATTTACACGCTCTAGAGCGTGTTTGAAAAGGCATTCTAATACTGGCTCACATTACTCTGTATGCTCTGCTGGTATTCTTCCATTCTGGGAAGGCTCAGTTTTAAAACCCTGTCCACAATATTCACAGACGCTGAACTATATGCATAGGCAGCGGATTCAAACAGCACGTACAAGTCATCCCCATCCACAAAAATCTGTTCGATTCGTTCCGGAAACCGATAGCTGACAGCAGAATTTTCATCTACATAAAGCCTTTTATCGGATTTCTCATAAAATACCACTCTGGAAGGCAGAATTCCAAAGGAATGAGACAAAAGAAGCTTGTCGTTATAAAAAGCCATTCCCTGTGCCTGTTCGGAAATGGTGGAATAATCAAGGGGAACTGCCATCCCAAAGTTCATTCCCAGACCTTCATCCATAGTATTTATCAGGTTTCCCTGATCATCTACTGCATATCTTGCAATTGCACTGTCTGTATATTTTGTAAAGCAGCCAACGTATAGACACCCATCATAAAAGGTCATAAAGGAATCACGGACGATTCCGTAAAGGCTGGCTATCTGGTTGGTCGCGATAGGATGCCTACCCGCATCATAGTCATAATTTTCAATGGATTCCATGGTAAGACTCACTGCCTGGGCAAGCTCCTGCGTATTTGAAGAATACCACAGAATCTGATGTTCACTGTCATACGCCAGACCGCCAACATGTGGCTGTCCGGGCAAAATAATTTCTTTTATAAAACGGTGCGATTCTTTATTAATCATATAGATCACAGAGTTATGCTTTTTCGCATGACAATAGGCACTTACAAAAACATAATCCTCTGTTACTGCCAGACCCTGCGGTGTCATAGTGGTACACATGGCCGGCATATCACCTTCACTGGTAAGAAGGGTTCGTGTTGCTTTCAGACCAGGAATAATATAGGTTCCGTATTCCCGCTCTTTTTTCCTGTCTTCAAAGGCAAATGCCATCAGCTCTTCTTTCTGGGAAAGCATCTGGATCTGTCCACGAAGCGTATAGTAAGCCGCTTCCTGATTGGTGGTTTTCCTCTTGGTGGGCGGCTCATTTCTGCCTCTGTATATAAAGGCATATGCCAGATAAGATCCCACAATGACCAGAACCATGATCAGGATCCTGAGCCAGAAAATGCGGTTTCTCCATTTCATCTTTTTCTTCATTTATCTGCACTGCTTCCGCAATAGTACTCTTTTGGTAACTGTTCCGTACCTTCACAATTACATGCTTTACAATTGCATGCTTCGCGATACACAAAAAATCATGCTTTCCATGATTTCACGCCGCAATTCCCGGGCTTTCTGTGAACTGTGTTCACAAAAACAACCTCGCGGAATACTGTCTCCTGAATAGTTACCTCTTTTTTTGTTATAATTTCACAACAGACATCATTATACTTTATCAGGTTTACGTTTACAAGAGGAAATTAGAACAGCCCGGTTTCTTCCAGAAACCGTGAAGGGTCACGCTCTTTATCGTACTGACGGCGCACATAACAGAGCATAAGTTCTTTCTTCGCCCGGGTCATGCCTACATAAAAAAGCCGGCGTTCTTCTTCCAAGGACTCTGCCAGAACCGCTTTTTTATAGGGAATGCTCCCTTCGTTTACATTCATAATATAAACTTTATCGTATTCCAGCCCTTTTACCGCATGAAGGGTGGAAATTACAATCCCTTCCCTTTTCGTCTCCTGTTTTTTCGCCTGTTCGGCCAGTTTCTTTGTGTAATCCTCTATGTAGTTTTCCCACTCTTCCAGGGTTTTCATGCCTTTGGCACTTTCCTGTATGCGGTCAAGGACCTCAAGGAGCTCCTCTGGACGAATTTTACGATACTGGGCATATTCAATCAGATACTGCTCGTAGCCCATTCCTTTTCGGATAAAATTCACTGCAGCATAGGGTGCTAAAGTGGAAAGAATCCGAAGATGTGTTTCCAGTGTGGTAATCCTGTCGCACATCCAGTCTTTATCTTTATAGAAATCTCTCAGTGCAGAAAATGAGATTGTGGTCTGAGTCAGGGCATCCCTTGCTATATACCGGTTGGGGCGGTTCATGATTTCCAGGAAAAGCTTTCGCGTCCTGTCTCCTGCTGCCATTTTCAGATATGCCATCAGGTTTCTGCTGATCCAATGCCGGAACAGATTGGGCAGCTGTTCTTTCATGGTAAAAGGAATCTGGTACTCCATCAAGGCTCCAACAAGCCCCTCTGCCTCCTGATTGGTACGAAAAAGCACTGCAGTATTCTCCAGATTCTCTCCTGCCTCCAGCCGCTTCTTCAAAAAAGCGGCAATCTTCACATACTCTTCTCTTGGATTGTCAAATTCCATCACCTTCACAGGTTTTCCCTGCTCATTTGGCGTAGACAGCCTCTTCTTAAAGCGGATCTGGTTGCAGCCCACCACATTCATGGCTGCCTGAAGTACATTTTTCGTACAGCGATAATTAATGTCCAAAAGAACCGTTTCTGCCTTAGGATAATCTTTGGTAAAGTTCAGCATGATCTCTGGCTTGGCGCCACGGAAATGATAAATAGACTGATCATCGTCTCCCACTATGAACAGGTTATCCCTGGGCTTTGCCAGCATCCTTACAATATCATACTGGAGATGGTTGATATCCTGAAATTCATCTACCATAATGTATTGGAATTTGTTTTGCCATGCCGCCAGGATATCTTTTCTCTTGACAAAAAGTTCATAGCAGCAAAGAAGCATGTCATCGAAATCCAGTTTTCTTCTCTGACGCAAAGCCTTCTGATACCCATTATAAATCTGGCGGAATATCTCATCCGGGCAGCAGGAAGAATAATAGTGATCCAAGGAAATCCTCCCCCCTTTTACCACGCTGATTTCCTTTGCCACATCCTCCTGGAAATCTCCCTCCTGCGCTAGTTCCTGACCAAATTCCAGAATCATTTCTTTTAAAATGGCATATTTTTCTTCTTCTGACAAAATATTGCCGGCACTAAGTCCATAAGCCTGCTTCAGGATTCCGTAAAAAACACCGTGAAAGGTTCCGAAGGTAACAGCCGTGGAGGTCTGTCCGGTAAACTTCAGAAAACGCTCTCTCATCTCTTTTGCTGCAGCCCGGGAAAAGGTTACAACAAGAACAGAGGACGCCGGTATTTCCCCCTCACCAGTCATATATGCAGTTCTTTCAACGATCACTGAAGTTTTCCCCGAACCGGGGCCTGCCAGAACCATCATAGGTCCTGACAGGTGGGCGATTGCCCTTAATTGAGATGGATTTTTCTTCATAATTGAGACAGATTCTTCATTACAGATTCTCAAGCTTCTCAATTGCAGCTTTCACACGGCGGATTGTCTCATCCTTGCCAATGATCTCCATGATCTCGGTAGCGCCTGCCGGTGTCATCTGCTTACCTGAAACAGCTGTACGAAGAGGCCACATTACATAGCCGTTCTTGTAACCTTTCTCCTTGACAAATTCACTTAAGGAAGCGAACAGCGGATCATTGGTGTAATCCTCCTGAGCTTCCAGAAGCGGAAGAACTTCTTTCAAAACTGTAAGAGAAGTCTCTTCGTTTGTTTTCATTTTCTTATGGCAATACATAGATGCATCATACTCCGGAACTTCCTGGAAGAAATCAATCAATGCCGGAATGTCAGGGAAAGTTTCGATTCTGGTCTGAACCATTCCTGCAATTTTCTTAAAGTTAAAGTCTCCCTTCAGAACTTCCTTCATGTATGGAAGTGCTCTTTCATAAAATACTTCCGGATCCATTTTCTTAATATACTCGCCATTCATCCAGCGAAGCTTGTTAATATCAAATACAGCCGGAGATTTATTAATGTGATGATAATCAAATTTTTCAACCAGTTCCTTGAGACTGAAGATCTCGTTATTATCTGCCGGACTCCAGCCCAGAAGTGCAACATAGTTTACAATTGCCTCGGAAACAAATCCCTGATCCAGAAGATCCTCATAGGAGGAATGTCCGGAACGTTTGGACAATTTGGCGTGAGTTTCATCCGTGATCAGTGGACAATGTACATAAACCGGAATATCCCAGCCAAATGCCTCATAGATACGGTTGTATTTCGGGGAAGAGGAAAGATATTCATTGCCTCGTACCACATGTGTGATTCCCATAAGATGATCGTCTACAACGTTAGCAAAATTATAAGTCGGATATCCGTCAGATTTGATCAGGATCAGATCCTCAAGTTCCTCATTGTTTACTGTAATATCTCCGTAAATTACATCATGGAAAGTGGTAGTTCCCTCTGTAGGCATGTTAAAACGGATTACATGTGGCTCTCCGGCATCCAGACGGCGCTGAACTTCTTCCTTAGAAAGCTTCAGGCAGCGTTTGTCATAAATGGAAATCTCCTTGCCTGCTACCACACGCTTCATGCTCTCTAATTCTTCCTTCTGGCAGAAGCAGTAGTATGCATCGCCCTGGTCTACAAGCTGTCTGGCATATTTCATGTAAATCCCCTGTGCCTGGCGCTCGCTCTGTACATATGGGCCATATCCACCGTCCTTATCCGGACCTTCGTCATGAATAAGACCAGTCTTCTCCATAGTACGATAAATAATATCTACAGCGCCCTCTACATAGCGCTCCTGGTCTGTATCCTCAATACGGAGAATAAAATCTCCGCCTTCATGCTTTGTAATAAGATATGCGTATAACGCAGTACGTAAATTTCCAACATGCATTCTGCCTGTAGGGCTTGGTGCAAATCTGGTTCTGATCTTAGTCATGTCTTCTCTATTCTCCCTGTTTATTCTTTCTTATCTTCTGCTGCTATTCCGTGATGGCAACTGCCTTTTCACATTATATACCTAATCCATTCAAAATGTCTATAGAAAAAATCCCCCTGAAGCCCAGCCTCAGGGAGATCGTTACGTTCACTCCGTTCACCGTAACGCGCTTCGCGATGCACAGAAAGACGAACCTTCTTGTGACAAGCACAAGAAGTAGCGTTTGCTGCGCAAACTTAATTCTCGGGTTTTCTGTGAACTTTGTTCACAGAAACACCTCGCGGAATGTTACCAGTGAACAGTAGCGGGAGATCATCATCTGCGAAAAAAATTAAGCATCGATTCCTTTATCTCTCAGATAGTCGATTACATCACCAACTGTGTTCAGCTCTGTAAGCTCCTCTGCCGGAATCTCGATGTTGTACTCGTCTTCCAGAGCCATAACAAGCTCGAAGAGGTCAAGGGAATCTGCTCCCAGGTCATCCTTGAAAGAAGTATCTGCTGTAATTGTCTCTGCGTCGCAGTTAAGCTGCTCTGCGATCATTTCACTCATCTTTTCTAACATTGCTCATTCTCCTTTAATAAATATCTCGAAAACCGGCTTCTATCAGCCGTATGTCATACACTGCGGAAAGTATATAATCTGCTGGCTCATTTGTCAAGAGAATTATAGGATAAATTCCGGCTCCTGGAATTTAATCTGTCTGGCCACACTTAAGGCCAGTCCCATCTCTGCCATCAGGAACAAAATGGAGGTACCTCCATAGCTGATAAATGGCAATGTGACACCTGTGTTTGGCATGATATTCAGCACAACGGCCACGTTCATAATAACCTGCAAAGCGATATGTACAAAAACACCGCTCACAAGCAGGGAGCCAAACATATCCGGTGCATTCTGTGCAATAAAAAATAATCTGTACAGCAGATAACCAAACAACGCCAAAACCATGATCGCGCCAAAAATCCCCAGTTCTTCACAAATAATGGAAAATATCATGTCATTCTGTGCCTCAGGCACACTTCCAAGCTTCTGAATACTGTTTCCAAGTCCTCTGCCAAAGAAACCTCCTGAACCAATTGCATACAAAGCCTGCAGGGTCTGATAGCCATCTCCGCTTGCATAATCCTCTGGATGAAGCCATACCTGAATACGACGTAAACGGAAGTTAGAGCTCTGATCCATATGGGAAAGACTGTATACCAGGATTGCCACCAGAATAACCGCAACAACAGCAAGGATAACAAATGGTTTTGTTTTTGGATGTGCAATAAACACCAGACCTACGGTAATCCCCAAAATAATCATCGCAGTACTCAGGTTATCCGTAAACACATATGCAAACAGGGCCTGAATGCCGCCCATTCCCAGAAGTACCATAGTAGCTTTCAGGGTTTCCACTCTCTTTCCCATTTTGACGATCAGATAGGACAATGTGATGATCACTGCAATCTTTGCAATCTCTGCCGGCTGAAACTGTACCCCAAGCTTCAGCCATCTTCTCGCTCCATGAGAGGTGACTCCCAGGGGAGTCTTTACCAGCACCATGAGAACAGCGGCTGCTCCATAGATCAAAAACGGAAATTTCGCCAGAATATGATAATCAAAATAGGACACTATAATTGCCAGCACAAGACAGCCGATACTGTACATTGCCTGTTTTTTGAAATAGAACATATCGTCCCCTTCATTAATCTGAGCCATGTAAGAGCTTGTACTGTAAAGCATGATCAGACCAAAGCACATGATCAATATGATTACTGCGACCAGATTAAAATCATAGTAATCTGATTTCGCCTTTTTCATTTTGATCTTGGACTTATAGCCAGGACCTGCCTTTTTCTTTCCTGACCGGATACTTGCTTTTTTCTTTTTCGCAATATCCACTTTATCACCTTTTTCTGTTCATTTTTATATAAACTCTTTTATTTCCTTAATTGTTTTTCATTATAGCAGACTCTTTTTGCAGGTGCAACCCAAAGGTGCTGTTACTCCGTGAACGGTAACGGCTGCAGGGTTTATCCCGTAATAGAAAAGAGCAGGATACTCTCCTGCCCTTCTCTGTTTCCTTATAGAAATTTATATCTGACCTGCTTAAGATCAGTCTTCACTGCCATCATCGAAGCCTTCTGTTTCAATAATGAACTTCACGTTGCCACTCATGGAAGCATCTTTTCCTGTGAAGGATGTATAAGCAGCATCATCAGACTGGAGTGCTTCCAGGCGATCCAGAACACTCTGGAAATCATCTTCCATAGTATCTTTCAGTTTCTTGATACCCTCATCGTAGAACTCTTTCTCACCATCCTTCAGATCTTTTGCTCCATCCTTCAGATCCTTAGCTCCGTCTTTCAGATCTTTTGCCCCATCCTTCAGGTCTTTTGCTCCATCATCCAGGGTCTTAGCTCCGTCTTTCAGACTGCTTGTTCCGTCTTTCAGAGTCTTAGCTCCGTCATTCAGCTCCTTAGCTCCATCTTTCAAAGTCTTGGTTCCGTCTTTCAGATCTTTTGTTCCGCTTACTAAAGAAGATGTACCACTCTTCAATTCACGAGTTCCATTATTAACACTGTTTGCACCGCTTCTTAACTGGGAAGCTCCGCTTCTCAGATCTGCAGCACCGTTCTTTAGCTGTGCAATACCGGATTTTACCTGTCCACTGGCTGCTGCTAATGTACCTGCTCCGCTTACAAGGCTCTTGGTTCCTGCTGTCAGCTGGGATGCTCCACTGTTCAGGGTATCACTGCTTGCTGTCAGCTGAGAAGCTCCACTTCTTAGTGCCACACTGTTTGCTGCAATCTGACCAACACCAGTTACCAGCTTGCCGGTTGCTTTGCTGATTGAACTGATACCTGCATCAAGGCTCTCCTTTGCACTCTTTAATGTACTTGCGCCACTGAGAAGTGCTGTTGCATTGGCATTATCCTTGCCCTGAAGGGTATTGATTCCATCTGTAATAGTCTTCTCACTGTTAAGGATCTGATCTGCTCCGCTTGTAAGTGTCTCAGCAGCCTTGGTATCCTGTAACTGTTTATAGCCAGCCTGAAGCTTCTCATTTCCTTCTGAAATCTGTTTAGCACCTTCCGCTAACTGATTCACAGAATCTGTCATGGAAGAAAGATCTCCAAGTCCTGCAATCAGACTGCTTACTGCTGTCAGACTCTCTCTTACCTGCGTTCCGGCTGCTTTCAGATTTGATGCTCCTGTAGATAACTGACCTTCACCTGCTTCCTTCAGCTGTGCCATTCCACTATTCAGAGAATCAGCACCTGTGCTCAGCTGTGCGGCTCCTGCATTTGCGGTCTGGGCTCCTGATTCAACAGCAGCTGCACCTGCAATCAGTTTATCTGCTTCACCAGCTAAAGTTGAGGAGCTCGCTGATGCTGCTTCTGAAATACTGCCCGCTGCACCTTCCAGGGTGGACGCAATGGCATTTAAGGATTCCTGAACACTGCTTCCGTTTGTCTCAGCCTGGACAGCTACCTGTGACTGTGCCTGAATGTTACCTAGCTCACCCTGGGCGGCAGAAGCATTTCCAAGACCTGCATTTAACTGCTCGATTGCAGAATTAATAGCTGCTGCAGTTCCTTCGTCAAGTCCCTCTGTTCCAAGTGCTCCCTGCAAAGTTGCGATTGCACTGCTCATAGAGCTCTGGGTTGCACTGATTGCACCAGCTGCAGCATCTGTAGATACCCCTGCGGACTGTGCAGTAACCGTAGTCTCAATCTGGGCAGCTGCCTCACGGATACTTGCTGCTGAATCCTTCATTGTCTTAGAGGCACTGTCGCCGATCTGACTGATTGAATAGCTTGTTCCTTCTTTTAATTTTCCAATTCCGTCTTTTACCTGAGTTGCACCGGAAACAAAAGCCGCTGTACCATCAGTCAGGCTCTTTGCACCCTCTGCAACACTTGCTGCTCCAGAAGCAGCCTCACCTACTTTTCCAACGTATTCCGTTACACCGTCAGCCAGGGAATCAGCTCCATCTGCATACTGATTCAGGCTCTTCACCATTGTTTCCGGCTTTGCAGCTGCTACATTCTTGGCAATTTCTGTAAGTTTTGCAGAAGCAGCGCTGATTCCTTCTGAAGCCTGCTGGATTCCAGGTGCCAGCTGTCCTACCCCTTCAACCAGTGCAGATGTTCCACTTACATAGTCCTTGGTTCCCTGTGCCAGGGCACTTGCACCGCTTACATAAGTGCTTACTCCGTCAGTCAGCTGAGTTGCACCATTTACATAAGCGGTTACACCGTCTGCCAGCTGATTTCCACCAGCCACATATTTGTTCACACCATCTGTCAGGGATTTCATTCCTTTATTATACTCTGCCATGTTGCTGTTTACAGTGTCAACACCTTCTGTGTAGCTGTTCACACCAGAAGCCAGTGAATCCACCCCTGCAGTATACTGGGAAATACCGCTCTGCAGTGTTTTTGCACCGCTGTTTAACTGGTAAGCACCAGTCTTGGCACTTGCCACACCAGCATCAAATTCATTGTAGCTGGAAGCCAGTGTATTGGCTCCGCCATAAAGCGTTCTGGTTCCATCGTACAGAGTCTTTGTTCCACTGTATAAGGAAGTAGTTCCATCATAAAGCTGACCGGCTCCTGTATTAAGAGTCTTGGCTCCGTCGTAAAGCTGACTGGCTCCGTCATCCAGATCTTTACTTCCATCATAAAGCTGGCTGGTTCCATCTTTCAGAGTCTTGGCTCCGTCATCCAGGTCCTTGGCTCCATCATAAAGCTGGCTGGTTCCGTCTTTCAGATTTTCGGTTCCATCATAAAGATCTTTCGTTCCATCATAAAGCTTCTTAGTTCCATCAAAAAGATCCTTAGATCCATCTACCAGCTTCACTGCTGCATCATCCAGTTCATCCAGAGAATCCTGAAGTTCATCCAAATCATCGGAATCCTCAAGATTCAGACTGCTGAGCAAGTCTGTAACCGCCATAGTGAAAGTATTTCCCATAGTACAGTCTGTAACATCAGCCTCCATTGTGAATCCTTCCGGAATATCAATCTTATCGGAAAGGTCACCGCTTAAATCCAGGCTGTCCTTTAAACCTGGAACTGCAACTCCTACAACCATTTCCTTGTCGCCATCGGAAATCACCTTTCCATTATCAATGGTAACATTGGAAAAATTATCGGAAGAAAGGATCATTCCGGTTACCATAACAAACGGAGAATAAACTTCTACGTCTTTTTTATCAACTTTTACTGTCTTTTTGGATTTGTTTGTATAAGAAACTTCCATACGAAGATGTCCACTCTTGCCAGCAAGCTCCTCTGGAGTAATTTCCTGGTCATCCAGATAATATTTGATCTTCATATCTACCGGAAGTTCCTTGTTGGAAGTTCCCTGATAGTAAATATCACTGCTGTCTGTATTCCAGGTAACCTTGTCGCCATCCTGGGTAAAGGTTTCATCACCTTTTACATTCTTGATTCCTTCCAGGTCAGATACATCGGATATATCTCCCTCTGCTGATCCGGAATTCTTCAGCCAGTCAGATACGGTGATGTCTTTTATTTCACCTTCTGCAGTAGCGTTTACATATACGGTTTCTTCCTTGGATACTCCATTGTCTGCTTCCTGTGCTGCAGCAATTACCGGTGTAGTTCCAAGGACGGCAGCCATTCCGGCAGCCATTGTAACATTCAGAATCTTTTTATTTCGGTTCATGTTAGCCAACTCCTTAATTCTTACTTAAATATCTGACGTCTGCAAACTCCTCTCGCTGTCCTGCAGCGTATCTGTTTTCCCGACATCAGTTAGTCATCTCTTAGCCTATGAAAGTTATACAACAAAACTGACCAGTAGTCAATATCTGCTTTTTACCCAAATCTTTTCCTGTTTTGATATTGACTTTTGGTCATTTTTGTTTAAAATAGAAATAAACCACCATAATTATCAAGAAAAGTTCAGATAGTGAAGCTATAATTGTAACAACCGGCTTTTATTGCTGCTGGAAGAGACAGTAAACTTTTATTTATAGAATGTCTGACAGACATAAGCTTAGGAGGAACTGGCATGGGAAAACTGGAGTTAAATAAAAAAAGGAAGAAAAGTGCTCTGTACAACACTGCCTTTGAACTCTTTACCACTAAGGGGCTTGCCAAGACAACCATTTCCGATATTGTGGAAAATGCAGGTGTTGCAAAAGGAACTTTTTACCTCTATTTTAAAGATAAATATGATATTCGAAATAAGCTGATCTCTCACAAAGCCGGCGAACTTTTTTCCGAGGCGCATGACGCTCTGGAAGCCTCCCACATTACCGGTTTCACTGCACAGCTTCATTTTATTGTAGATAATATTCTGGACAGGCTGGAAACTGAGAGTAGTCTGCTTGGCTTTATTTCCAAGAATCTGTCCTGGGGAGTTTTTAAGGATGCGTTTCAGGAACAGGCAGATGACGATGATTTTCCATTTTTCCAGGAATATCTCAATCTTCTGGATCAATCTGATGTACAGTATGATTCCCCAGAGCTGCTTCTTTTTACCATTATTGAACTGGTAAGTTCCACAAGTTACAGCTGTATTCTTCACTCCCAGCCAGTCTGTCTTGCTGAATACCGTCCTTATCTTCATCGGACGATAGACTGTATTTTGCAGGCATTTATCCATGGAGCAGATGTTGAAAAATTATAGACTTATACATTAAAATCCTGAAGGAGACCTTACAGATGAAAGAAAAATTATATACCATTCCCCTGATGGATGCTTTTAAAGCAGAGGACGAATGCCCTTTCTGTTTTGTGGAGCGCCAGCTGGAACAGCATGCCATGGATTTCGTTTTAGGTGCCGGCGCATCTTATATGGAAGACGATGTACGGGCAGAAACTGATAAAATGGGCTTTTGCCGTACCCACTATAAGAAAATGTATGACTACGGAAACCGTCTGGGTACAGGGCTGATTCTGAAAACCCATTTTCAGTACAAAACAAAAGAACTTCATGAACAGATCAGGATTTTCGCCCCTTCCAGGACTTCCGTTTTTTCCAGATTTAAGAAGAGGAACACAGATACAGAGGCACCGAAGACTTCTCTTGGCACATGGGTAAAAGAACAGGAAGATACCTGCTATATCTGCAATTTTTATAAAGATACCTATGCAAGATATCTGGATACTTTTTTTGAACTGTTTAAAAAAAATCAGGAATTTCTCCCGCTTTTTGAAACCTGTAAGGGATTTTGCATTCCCCATTTCGGAGATCTTGTTGAAACAGCTGAAAGTGCTTTATCTGATAAAGAGAAAAAAGCCTTTTACGCTATCCTTTTCCCAATGATGGAGCAGAATATGCAAAGGCTTTCTGATGATCTGGACTGGTTCTGCGATAAGTTTGATTACCGCAATAAAGATGCGGACTGGCGTACTTCCAAGGATGCACTGCCGCGTGGAATGCAGAAAGCGGCAGGAGGATATCCGGCAGATGAGCCATATACTATGGACAAGTAAGACCAAACAGGCTCCTGCTCGTTGCTTACGCAAATAAAGACTCCTCAAATTAACATTCTTTAGAGCGTGTTAATTTGAGGAGTTTTTTATTTGTCAGTTTTCAGAACTTTCTCCAGGTATCTCTCTTAAACAAAAGTAACAGCGGGAATACTTCAAGCCTTCCTGCCAGCATATCAAAGATCATAACAGCCTTGGAAATATAAGAATACGTATCAAAGTTCCCGGTAGGTCCCACAGCTCCAAGACCAGGTCCTATATTATTCAAAGTGGCTGCGATCGCAGTGAAATTGGAAACCATATCCAGATTGTCCAGACTTATGATCAACAGTGAAATAACAAAAATCATAATATACACAAACAGGAACATATTTGTAGCTCTCACCACCTCATGGGGAATCGCCTTATCATCCATCTTGATCTTCTTCACTGCATTTGGGTGCAGATACAGCTGCAGTTCCTTGCGTGCAGATTTACACAGGATCAGAAGACGGGATACCTTGATACCGCCGCCTGTACTTCCTGCACAGGCTCCCACAAACATAAGGATAACCAGAATGGTCTTGGAAAATACCGGCCACACATTGAAATCTGTGGTAGCATATCCAGTAGTAGTAATGATGGAACCCACCTGGAAGGCAGCCTGCTGGAAAGCTCTTCCAAAGCTTGTGAACATTTCTCTTGTATTAATAGCGATAGCTACAATGGCCAAGCCAATAATCCCCAGATAGTAACGTACCTCTTCATTCTTGGCTGCCTGCATTACTTTCTTGGTCAGAAGCAGATAATAGGCATTAAAGTTGATTCCAAAAAGAATCATAAAGACCGTAATCACCACCTGATTATACGTGCTGTAGCTTGCAATACTGTCATTTTTGATACCAAAACCACCAGTACCTGCGGTACCAAAACTAAGGCACAATGTATCAAACAGAGGCATTTTTCCAATGAGAAGGAAAATGATCTCCACAATAGTCAGAATAATGTATATGGTATACAAAATCTTGGCTGTGGACTGTACCTTCGGTACCAATTTGCAGACAGACGGTCCCGGGCTCTCTGCTTTCATCAGATTCATGTGGTATCCACCGGTAAGAGGCAGCAGGCAGAGAATAAATACCAGTACTCCCATTCCGCCAATCCAGTGGGTAAAGCTTCTCCAGATCAGCATACAGTGAGACAGAGCCTCCACATCACTCAAAATACTGGCTCCAGTCGTGGTAAAACCGGAAACAGTCTCAAATATTGCATCTATAGGATGGGGAATACTTCCTGAAATAATAAAAGGAAGGGCTCCTGCAATACTGAGTACCAGCCAGCTGAGAGCAACTGTAACAGCACCCTCTTTGGCATGGAATACTTTGCTTTTTCTTTTTCTCCTGGTAAGCGGAATTCCGATTGTCAGGCAGATCAGCATCGTGATCAGAAATGCCAGACCATTTTTTTCCCGGTAAATGATTGCTGTTATTCCTGGCAAAATCATAAATGCCGCTTCAAAATTGAAGATCCAGCCAAGAATATAAGATATCATGGAATAATTCATGTCCGGACTCCTTTACTTTGCAAGTATATCGTTGATATCACGAAGGCCTCTGTTAGTGGTAACAATTACAACTCTGTCACCAATCTCCAGGGCATCATGTCCACGAGGAATGCGGACACTGCCATCCCGGTAAAGACATCCAACCAGAAGATTCTTCTTCAGATTCAGTTCAGACAATGTCCTTCCTACAATAGGTGAATTATCACAGATCTTAAATTCCAGAGCTTCTGCCTTTCCATCCAGAATGTGATACAAGGTCTCCACATTACTTCCAATGGAATTCTGGGTTGCTCTTACATACTGCAAAATATAATCTGCAGTAATGTATTTCGGGTAAATAACACTTCCGATATCCAGACTGTCAATAATATCGTCATAGGCAAGTCTGTTTACCTTGGCAACCAGCTTGGCATTCGAAATAGTCTTTGCGAAAAGGGAAAGGAAAATATTCTCCTCGTCCATATTGGTCAAAGTTACAAAGGACTCAGCACTTTCCAACCCCTCTTCCAGAAGAAGGGAACGGTCTGTGCCGTCACCATTAATAATCGTAGCATCTGTAAGTTCTTCGCTTAGGAACTCACAGCGGTTCTTATCTTTCTCAATTACCTTGACTTTGATCTTCATGGCAAGCAGGGCCTGGGCAAGATAATAAGAAATTGTTCCGCCACCTACGATCACGGTGTTCTTTACCTGATGGGTCTTCAAGCCAATCTTTTTAAAGAAAGCTGCTGCATTCTGCGGGGTAGCAAGAATAGAAATCACATCTCCATTCCGGATCACATTGGTACCACCTGGAATGGTAGTATAATCTTTTCCCTCAATAGCACAGAAAAGAATATCGCAGCGAAAGTGCTCAGTAATCTGCTGGATGCTCTTTCCATCCAGTTCAAATTCAGGCATTACTTTAAATTTCAGAAGTTCTACCTTGCCTCTGGCAAAAGTATCAATCTTTATGGCGGATGGAAAACGCAGAAGTTTTGAAATTTCCTGTGCTGCTGCCAGTTCCGGGTTGATGATCATGGTTACACCCAGACGCTCCTTGATAAAACCGATCTCCTTACTGTAAATCGGATTACGCACACGGGCAATTGTGTGGCAGTGACCAGTCTTCTGGGCGATCAGACAGCATAGAAGGTTCATCTCATCTGATACAGTAACCGCGATAAGAATGTCTGCGTTCTCAATTCCCGCTTCCATAAGAGTATTGATACTTGCTCCATTTCCAACAACGCCCATAGCATCTACTTCATCTATAATCTCATTAATCCTGTCCGGATTGATATCGATCAGAGTTATATCAGTATCCTCTTCCTGAAGCTGCTCTGCAAGTGTACGTCCAACTTTTCCACACCCGACAATTATAATTTGCATAACTCCTCCAAATATATAAATAATAGGAAAATGTCAGGTCACAGACAAAAAATGAGTCTGCCCCTAACATTCTAAACACTGCTATTATAGCACTACTGTATGCTTTTGGAAATAGTCATTTTCTTACAGTAAATCTTAGAGTGTGTTTGAAGTTAACTGTGAACTTTGTTCACAAAAAGCCCGGGAAGTGCGGCGCGAAATCATGCGAATGCGTGATTTCTGTGCATCGCGAAGCGCGTTACTGTGAACGGAGTGAACAGCAACGTGTTGTTCGAACAGGTGTTTACTTTTTATTTCATATGTAGTACAATGACTTTATCTCTATAAATATACTTTTATTTCATTTTCCCGAATTTGGCTTTCGCCATTAACTTTATAAACAGGATATTTTCCCCAGAAATGGAAGGAGGCCGGTGCTTTCGCACCGGCGCGTATGAAAAAGAAAAATATTAAATTAAGAAAGACTTGGTGCTTTCTACAGTTAATAATATACGAAACAAATGTGATAAAAGTGTGAAAGACTTTTGAAAAAATCATGAAACGATTTCTGCTGTTTTTGTATAAAAAAACGAAACAATAACTCAAAATAAGGGATTTTACCAGATGAATGGACACAAATTTGAATATAAATGCGCCCGGATGCTGCGCCGAAAGGGATTTCACCATGTAGAAGTTACCAAAAAAAGTGGTGACCAGGGTGTTGACATCATTGCCTACAAACATTTTTCAAAATATGCAGTTCAATGCAAATATTATTCTTATCCAGTTGGGAATAAAGCCGTGCAAGAGGTCTATGCCGGGGGCAAATACTATGACTGCGACCGCTGCATCGTTATGACAAATGGCACTTTCACCAAGGCAGCTATCAGCGCAGCCAATAAATTAGATGTAAAGCTATGGGACAACTGCTCTATGTTAAAGAGTACAAGTCTGATTTTTGAAATAATGAGAGCAATGAATATTCTTGGAATCCTATTTGGATGTTATCTTCTAAGAAATGTTTTTCCATTTTCTTCGGATACTTATTTGCAGTATTATCGGGAATTTTCCCTGATTCTGGCTGGGCTTCTTGGCTGGCTGGGCTGGGAGAACTGGATGTTAAGTACTTTAGCTGGAGCACTGTACCTTTTCCTTGAATTTACATTTCAAGGAGCAGGCAACGTTCCTGAATTCCTGGCAGGCGGTGTAAATCTTGTATTTCTGATTCCCGCACTGATTTATTTTGTGCATGTGTATCTCTTAAAACCAAAGCCATAATAAAAAATACCATCCGTTCTTTTCACTGCACCACCAACAGTATACGTAACTATTACATTCTCTTATATAAACACATTTATATATTTTTACATAGAATAAAGGGAAAGACCTTACGGAATAAGGAAAGGATCTGTTTATGGAAAATTATCAGATGAACCGTTCGGGCTGCCGCCCTTATAATAGAACCTGCGGGATGATGAATTTCTCTCCCGCTCCACTGTCGCAAATGCGGCGAGAGACTTCTTGCAGCGAAATGAATTGTGAGTCCTCAGACTGTACCAGACCATATAAAAATTCCAGTGATTTCATACCTGTGAAGTCTTCATACAATCCGCCAATTTCCCAAACACCAAACTGCCCCTGCACTAAACCAGTTTCATCAAAAACAGATAATATGTATGAGCACCTGAAACACCTGACACCAGCAATGGCCTATGTACCATATCAGAATTTCACTTCAGCCTATGATCTTGACTATGCCTTGTCTGTGGGCACTATTTTCCCACAGCTTTGTAAACCATTCTGTGGAAAGAGAGGTATTCGAAGATGATGAGAAAGCAGCCTTCCCCAAGATGCTCTTTTTTACAGCAGATCAATGAGGTTAGTTTCGCTGTCAATGACATGCTTCTTTATCTGGATACTCACCCTGAGGATCAAAAAGCATTGCGCTATTTTTCCGATATTTCTGACCGTCGCAACCAGCTGATGGCCGAATATGCTGAGAAATACGGTCCTCTGACCATCGACAGTGCAGCTGTAAGCAGTGAAAATGCATGGAAATGGTCTCAGCAGCCATTTCCATGGGAAAAGGAAGGAGCGTGACAGTTTATGTGGAATTATGAAAAAAGATTACAGTATCCAATCAATATCAAAACGCCAAATGCGAAGCTGGCTCAGTTCATTATGAGCCAGTATGGTGGCCCGGATGGAGAAATCGGTGCTTCTATGCGCTATCTCTCCCAGCGCTTTACCATGCCGAACCGAACCTCTGCAGCTGTGCTTAATGATATCGGTACTGAAGAACTGGCACATCTGGAGATGGTTTCCACCATGGTTCACCAGCTTACCCGTGACCTCACTATGGAAGAAATTGAGAATTCCGGGCTGGGACCATATTATATTGACCACACAGTTGGCGTGTGGCCACAGGCAGCAGGGGGTGTTCCATTTAATGCCTGCGAATTCCAGAGTAAAGGTGATCCAATCACGGATCTATTTGAAGACCTTGCAGCAGAACAGAAAGCACGCTCCACTTATGACAATATTCTCCGTGTAGTACGAAATATCCCGGAAGTTGCTGATCCTATCCGTTTCCTGCGTGCAAGGGAAGTGGTACATTTCCAGCGATTTGGTGAAGCACTTCGCTCCATCCAGGAACAGTTGGATGCCAAAAACTTCTACGCTTTCAATCCAGGCTTTGACAATCCCTGCTCTGCAAGCTGTGCACCTGAAGCAAAATAGCATATGCTGCTGGTCATAAAGATAACCGTAACAGCAATACACATCTCACAGAAAACCTTTTTTAAA
Source organism: Ruminococcus sp. RTP21358st1_G6_RTP21358_211008 (assembly GCF_040908885.1). Classification (NCBI taxonomy): domain Bacteria; kingdom Bacillati; phylum Bacillota; class Clostridia; order Eubacteriales; family Oscillospiraceae; genus Ruminococcus; species Ruminococcus sp. RTP21358st1_G6_RTP21358_211008. The sequence goes on along the minus strand of NZ_JBDGDM010000008.1, from coordinate 11,287 downwards.
CACGCTCTAATACTGCCCGGCAATTGCTGGGCAGCTTCAAAACAGTAGTCAGCAGGCTTTTTCTCCCCATACCAATTGTTCGTTTACTCAACTTCAAAGTCACCACAAATATCCTCTGGAACTATATCATCGGATTCGTGCATAATACTTTTTCTTTCATACCCCTTCATAATCAAACGCCGGTATAAAACTTTCCTCCGCAGTCTCCCCTTCCTGAAAATAGCCATTTTCGATTCCAAGCTCAATGGCAGCGTCCAACACCTTTTCATACTCTCGTCTGGTCACTTTCCGATTCAGTTCCGGAAATTTCTCATTCTTCCAGACAGGCGTATATTGGTTCATTACGCTGATAAAAATATCCTCCCCATAAGTCCGGTACAGATATTTCAATACTGCAATAGAATTTTTGGTATGCCCTGGCAAAATCAGATGACGAACAATTGTCCCGCGTTTTATATATCCATCCTCCGCAAACTGACAGGGACCGGTCTGACGCATCATTTCGGCAATTGCACTCTGCGCCGCCTGCGGATAATCCCTTGCGTTGGAAAAAGCAGCAGCCAATTCAGGCTCCATATATTTCATATCTGGCAGATATACATCCACATAACCATCCAGTCTCCGGATAGTTTCCACGCTCTCATACCCACTGGAATTGTACACGACTGGAAGATTCATTTCCTTTCCTCTGGCCAGCTCCAACGCCGAAATAATATGCGGCACATAATGCGCCCCAGTGACCAGATTCAGATTTGCCGCCCCTTTTTCCTGCAATTCCAGAAAAATTTCAGCAAGCCGCTCCACTGAAATTTCTTTTCCGGAATCCCCAATGGCAATATCCCGGTTCTGGCAGAAACAGCACCGCAAGCCGCAGCCAGAGAAAAAAACAGCCCCTGATCCTTTTTTTCCTGAAATACAAGGTTCCTCCCACATATGAAGAGCGGCACGGGCAGCCCTTATAGTACTGTCCATGCCACAATATCCTCTTTTGCCCTCCAGACGATTCACATTACACTTCCGGGGGCATAAGGTACAATTCTTAAATAATTCTTCTCGCATAAATTACGAATTCTCCTCTCTGATCTTCTCGGTCAGTTCCCTTCCCCCCTGGTCATACCACTCTTCCACAAAGGTATCAAAGTAATCCATGGGCTGCTCTCCCATGATCATCTGAATAAAGGCATTTTTCTCCAGGGAAGCAAGCATGTTGGGAATCTCTCCATCCGAATCAACCAGATATGTTCTGCGCACCGAACTATAATGGCCGTCAACCAGCACGCCCACTGCTGAAATTCTGGACTTGTACGCAGCCCAGTCCTCTACAGTTACATTTTTCCCGCTCAAATACTTCATACAGGCATCATAGTAAGACTTCTCCAGTGCGCTTAAATTACTTGCCTTCTGCTTGCCGGACATTACTCTCCTGATATCCTTCGTAACATTATAAATTGCCTCATTATAATCCACATTAATAACCAGCGGTCTGGCTGTAGGGTCCACATTCAAAGCAAAATAGCTGTTGATCTCATCCGCATTTTCCTCATCTTCGAACCGGCTGTAATCAAACAGAACACTGATAATTTTCATTACAATTTCCGGATGTTCGTAGCCCTTTCTCACAACCACATATTTGTTGTCCCGAAAAGAAGCATAAACGTTGTCTTTTTCCTGATATTCAGCAGTAAGGTAATAAGGCTCCCAGTCTGCTTCCGGATCATTCTCAGCCACATCCATAAGCGGATTATTCGGTGCCCACCAAAGTCCAAAAAACGCACCGCATTTACCTTCCACTACCAGATCACGGAGATTATTCTGAGCACGCAGGGCAAAGTTCTGATCCAGTATTCCTCTTTCATATAGCTCACGCAAATAAGCAACGGCAGATCTGGTCTCCTCTGTCAAAGAACCATAGACAATTTCCCCGTCTTTGTCCTTGATCCATCTTCTTGGATAAGAATAAAATTTTTCAAAAACAGGTTCCACCGAATAATTCTGACTGGTAGTAGACACAAAATTGGTATCACACACAAGTCCCACAGGATCTTCCCCTTCCTCTGCTCCCATCCTGTTTTCCTGAAAAACCTGGATAATATCCATAGCCTCTTCCAGAGTCTCTGGCTCTGCAAGACCCAGCTGATCCATCCAGTCCTTTCTCATCCACAAAAGACAGGGACCATGGTCGATCACCGCTTCCGGCAGCGCCATCAGCCTGCCATCAAAGGTTCCTGCACCGAGAAGCTGGGGACCATAGCTGTTATACATGGCCTTGATTCTCGGGGAGGTACAGTTTGCATAAACCTCAGTCAGATCCTCCACCATGTCATTTTCCACAAGAACATTTAAAGTCTCCCTGTCTGAAACCACCAGTACATCCGGCAAAGTGTGATCATTTACCAGCACATTCACATACTCGTCGTAGCGATCCTCCCGCTCCATATAGGCATTTTCATTCTGCACGTTCAGAATCTCTTTCAGATATCTGGTATAAGCGCTGTCTTCGTAGGTATTTCCTGCTGGAAGATTGGAATTATTGGCACCGCTCATCTGTCCTAAAGTATAAGTCACAAGCTCCGGGTACTTTCCATACGGAGTTGTGGAAGCTTTTTTCCACAATCCGCTATCTGTAGAATTATCTGTCTGGGATTCTTCTGTTTCTGTACTTTTCTCTGCATCCGTTCTGTTTTCTGCTGTCTTTTCCGTCTCGTTGTCTACAGTGCCTGGGTCAGCTGCATCAATTCCGGAATCACTGCATGATTCCTCAGAAAGCCCATAATCTGCTTCTTCGTATTCCACACCCGTTGTCTCTTTTCCCATATTTCCAGCTGCGCTATCACAGCCTGTCAATGAACCAGACGAAATCAACATGGAAAAAGTCAGTCCCAATACCAGAATTCTATTTTTTTTCTTCACTTTTTCCACCTTTCTTTCCTGTTGTGTCCTCTGTGTCTTCTTCCGGTTCCTGCAAAAACTTTTTCGTAGAAAACTCTCCGGCTGCCACAGCCTCCTCATCCGCTTTTTCTCTTGGAATTCTCATTTCTACCCTGGTGCCTTGATCAATCTGGCTAAACACCTTGATTCCGTACTCCATCCCATAAAGAAGCTGCATTCTGTCATTGACATTTTTAAGACCATATCCGGAAGCCTTGTAAGTTACCAGCTTATCTGCCTCTTCCTGTTCCATTCCTGGTCCATTATCCTCCACAGCAAGAAGCACATCCTCACCGTCCTTTACAAAAAACAGTTTCAGAATCTTCTCTCCTTCTTCTTTCATGTCCAGCCCATGCTCCAATGCATTCTCCACAACAGGCTGCAGCAGCAATTTAGGCACAATATCTCCTTTCACCTCCGGGTCAATGTCCCAGATCACCTGAAAATCATTGTCATGCATCACCAGCTGGATATCCAGATACGCCTTAATATTCTGAATACAGTTATCCACAGTTACCATATCCTGCCCCTTACTCAAAGCAGTCCGGTAGAACATAGATAAGGACAAAGTAACCTTACTGATTTCCCTCTGACTGCTTCGAATAGCCATCCAGTTGATAACAGACAGGGAGTTATACAAAAAATGAGGATTGATCTGGGCAGTCAGTGCCTTCAGTTCAAACTCTTTCAACGCAATCTTATTCTCATAAACCTCATGGATCAGACGATTGATCTCGTCCATCATGCTTCGGAAGCTGCGCACCAGAAGGCCAATTTCATCTCCAGCATTGCTGTCCACCGTAACCTCACGGCTCCCCTGGTTTACCCGGTTCATGTTATCGGTAAGCTCCTCGATCTTTCTGGTAAAAAGTCTGGAAAAAGAAAGTCCCAACACCAGAATTATGGCTACACAGGCCGCAATCAGGGGAATCTCGCTGACCAGGATTCCTGACACAGAGCTGTCCACTGCTGATTGCAGCTTATACAGATAAAAAATCCATCCGCAAGCCGCGTTCTTCCGGTTTACAAAAGCATAATCTCCCTGCCCGGACTCCAGAAACTCCCTGGAGACAGCCTCTCCCGAATCCTTTTCTTCCTTTTCACCCAGCATTTCCTTCTGAAACAGAACATTTCCCCCTTTATCCAGGATCATGCCCCCGGATTCTGCAGAAATAATCTTTTCAAAGGGCTGAAAAATCTTATTATAATCCAGTGTAACGCAAAGAACTGCTGTCTGCTCTCTGCCAGTATAAATCCGCCTTACAGCTGCAATCTCCGGTATCTGGCTGTCCACCACCCACTGCACAGACACATCCTCTTCCAGTTTGTCATACCACCACTCCTTATCCACCTCTGACAAAGGCACAAGTGTATACTCATGGCGCACTTTAATGCTTTCTGCAAACAACTGGATCTGTATAATGGCATCATGATAAGACTTTGGTACAGACAAAAGAGGATCTGCTACTTCTGTATATTTTATATACGCTTGATAATTATCCATATTTTTCTCAGTGATCAGATCCTCAATATCCGGGGAATAAGTGAGATAATTCAGAAGACTGGAAAAAACTTCTATCTGGCTGTCGATTCCCTCTCCGGTCTGTTCCAGAATGGAAGACATATCCTCCATTTCTTTTTCCCGGAGCAGACTGCTCATGCGGTCATGACTATACAATACAAGCAGGATCATGGGAACCAGGCTGGCTGTCACAAGAAGAATAGTCAGCTTATGACGATATTTCATATTCTCAAATTTATTCTTTATGACTGCCGGTATTTTCATCCTCTTCACCGGTTCCTTTCCGATAGGACTCCGGGCTGCTTCCATAATATTCCCTGAAACTTCTGCAGAAATAAGAAACATTGGGGATTCCTACCTGTTCACTGACCTGTGCCACCTTCATATTGGAATTACACAAAAGCTCCTTCGCCTTTTCCATCCGAACCACACGTATAAAGCGGTTCAGGTTCATACCAGTCTCTTTTTTAAAAATAAAGCTGAGATAGCCAGAAGACAAATACACCTTCTCCGCCAATGTCTCAAGACTTAAATCCTCCGCATAGTGCTGGTAAATATAATTCTTCACAGAAGCAACTTCATCTCTGGAATCACTCATGGAACGCTCCAGAAACTCCTCGTACTCCTTAATATTCTCCTGAGTGATTGCAAGGATCTGCTTCAGATTGGTACAACTGTACAGCCGCTCTACCTCATGATCCAGCTTCCGCTCCTCAGAGAATTGATTTTCCTGAAAAAGCTCCTGGATCACATTGGAAAAAACAAATTTCACATACATGGCAGAGAAACGGGTATCATTCTCATATTTCTTCACCAGACACTCAAAATGCTTCTTCAGCTGCTCCACATCTTTGCGGGAAATGTCTTCGGAAATCTTCTCCATCAGACGGGAATCCTGTGTCTCCGCATTCACCGGCTGGCTGTCAGAGGCCTCATTATTAAACACATGCACATCTGGATGATAAAATTTCTCCTCCATGGTCTGCTCCAGCTGGGACATAATTTCAGGCAGCGCCTCATGCCCTTCAAACCGGCTGCTCACTGCAAGGTGAAAACTTGCAGAGTAATTCTGCTTCAAAATGTCATATAAATGCTTGGCAACCAGCTGATAATCGCAGTACACATCAGAAAAAAACAGCACAGACTGTCTGGTATTCAGATTCAGGTAAAAGAAATTCCGGTGCAATCCCTGCATCAGTTCCTCATCAATATTATCTGGAACATTATCAAAAAATGCCTTATCTGATTCGATAAGAATCGCACAGTGCCACTGCTCCCAGTTAGATTCATCTAAAATCTCCCCAGCTTTTTTCAACACTTCTTCATTTCCGGAATACAGGTAAGTCTGAAGAAAATACTGAAGAAGAAAATTCTTCCCTTTCTCTTCCTTCTGCTTCTTGGACCGGATACTTTGAAGCTCTGCTTTTACTTTCCCGATAGTTGTATGAAATGTATCCGGATCAACCGGCTTCAGCACGTAATCCTTCACTCCGTAACGCATAGCTTCCTGGGCAAAAGCGAAATCACTGTATCCACTAAAAATTACAATTGGAAGATTGGGATACTCTTCTCTGACCTTGCTAGCCAGCTCCAGACCGTCCATATGAGGCATTTTTATGTCTGTTAAAAGAAAATCAATCTCTTCACTTCGCAATACATTCAGTGCCTGCCTGCCATTGGCAGCCTCATGGATCTCGTATTCTCCCTCTTCCTGTGCCAGAAGGAATTTAATTCCCTCCCGCTCAATTTTCTCATCGTCTGTTATCAAAACTCTGTACATATTGGTACTCCGATCTTTTATTATATTTAACACCGGGACAACTCTTCCAACTGTCATTTATGTCCGTCTGTCAGAAAAGCCAGAAATTTCATATCGCCTGTTGCTTCGCCCCATTTTTTCTGTCTGGCGCACATGAAATCTTATATAAAGATAAAGATAGCCCCTCGCATCTCTGCAAAGAACTATCTTTATTTTAACATTCTGGTATCATATTGAAAAGGGAATAATCTCCAAATTTCTCAGGTAAAAACCGTTCTTTTACCCAAAGAAATCAACCCTTAACTGCACCTGCAACAACTCCCTCGATAATATATTTCTGGCAAACCAGATATACAACAATAATCGGGATAATGTCGATCATAATACTTGCCATCATCGGTCCCATCTGTACATGACCATAGCTTCCACGGAAATACTGGATTGCCATTGGGATTGTTTTATATTTCTTAATATCCAGAACCAGTGTTGGAAGAAGATAATCGTTCCATACCCACATCAGCTCCAGAATTGCAGTAGAGATAATGGTTGGTTTCAAAATCGGAATCAAGATCTTAAAGAAAACCTGCAGAGGACTGCATCCATCAATCATGGCAGCTTCCTCAATTTCCAGCGGGCTTCCTTTTACAAAACCGGTAAACATAAATACTGCAAGTCCGGCACCAAATCCAAGGTAAACAATGCAAATGGTGTATGGATTATTCAGTTTCAAAGTATCTGCTGTTTTTGCCAGGGTAAACATAACCATCTGGAAAGGAACAACCATACTGAATACGCAAAGGTAATACAGAACCTTGGAAAGCAAGCCGTTTACACGTACAATGTACCATGCGCACATAGAGCAACAAAGCAGAATCAAAACAACAGACATAACTGAGATCACAAGGCTGTACCAGAAGGATTTCAGGAAATCCATCTGTGTGACGCTGGCTATAAAGTTCTGGATTCCGTTCCAGGTCTCAGATGTAGGAAACTGGAAAACACCAGATGTAGTAATTGCGGACTCCACTTTTAAGGAGTTAAACAGGATCATAACAATCGGGTAGATCCAGATAATTGAAATTATAGAAAGAATTATAGTTGGGATAATACTTTTTTTCTTATCTGCCATTATGCCTGCACCTCCTTAGATGATGTTGCACGAAGCTGGATTAATGCGATCACAACAACCAGTACAAAGAATACAACTGCTTTTGCCTGGCCGATACCCTTCCATGCAGGGCCGCTTCGTCCGTAGAATGTATCGTAAATGTTCAGTGCCAGTAACTGTGACTGTTTTCCAGGATCTCCGCCTGTAAGGGAAAGGTTCTGGTCGAACATCTTGAATCCGTTTGTAAGAGTAAGGAATGTACAAATTGTAACAGATGGCATGATCATCGGAATCTTGATTTTAAACAGGATCTGTGATGCGGTTGCGCCATCAATCTGTGCAGCCTCAATCAGATCCGGAGATACGTTATTAAGACCAGCCACATAAATGATCATCATATATCCAATCTGCTGCCATAACAACAGGATGATCATTCCAATAAAACCATTTGTTGCAGACAACTTCAGAAGAGGCTGTCCCCACATGGAAAGCAGACCGTTTAACAGTGTCTGCCAGATATAACCAAGTACAATACCACCGATCAGGTTCGGCATGAAGAATACAGTACGGAACACGTTTGTTCCTTTGAAGCCTTTTGTCAAAGCCAATGCAATGGAAAATGCCAACACATTAATCAGAATACTGGAAACAAATGCGAATACAACGGTCAGCCAGAATGCATGACTGAAGTCACCGCCGATAAAAATTTTCTGATAGTTGGAAAGTCCAACCCAGACTACATCTTTTACAGTTGAAAATTTACAAAATGAAAGATAAATACCCCAGATAAACGGCCATAAGAAACCTATAATAAATGCAGCCAATGTTGGCAGAACAAATACCGGCCACCATTTTTTCAGAGATTTTCCTACCATTTTTCACTCCTCCTTTTCCTGTTATGACACCTTTGTGGAAGATTATCCACCACCCCAAAACATTACATCATTTTCCCATTAAAATGGGGAGGCTGTATTTCGCCTCCCCACCCTGTTCACCATTCTATAATATGTCCTGAATTTCTTCTGGACATATTATATGCTGTTGGAAAGAAATTTATTACCTGTTACGATTATTCGGAAAGAGCTTTCTCAGTTGCCCAATTGTCAACGAATGCGGAAACTACATCATCCCAGGAACCGCTTCCTGCTGCATATAATGTAAGCGCTGTACCAAGACCGTTCTTCCACTCTTCAGATGGCATTGTTGTGAAGTTCCATGATACAGGTGTAAGGCCAGCTGCTGTATACTCTGCATCCTGTTTTACAAATACGTTTGTGGGCTCCTGTGCTGTTTTGAAAGGAATTGTAAAGCCCATGTCTTCTGACATAGCCTTTGTTCCATCCTCAGAAGTTACGCACCAGTTCATGAAATCAAGTGTTGCCTGGATATCTTCCTCAGAAGCTTCTTTGTTTACACACCAGAAGTTCTCTGTACCGGTTGCAAGGCCTTCGTTCTCATCATCAACACCGAAGTAAATCGGAATCATAGCCAGCTCGTCATCGCTGTATGTTTTGGACAATTCGCCATATTCCCAGGAACCATTCTGATAGAATACTGCATCTCCGTTGATGAACTCGTTACGGGAGTCATCTGCTGTCTTAGCGGAAAGCTCAGCTCCATCGCAGGTAGAATCTGTGATGTAAAGATCAAATACGTTCTTATAGTTATCAAGGTATGTTCCCTTGATTGCATCTGTATCATCGATGCCATCTGCCTGATACTCATAGTAGATTGGAAGGTTTGCAAGGTGTGTTTTGAATCTCCAGTCAGAGGATCCGTCCATACCAGCGCTTGTGAAAGCACCTTTCACTCCAAGCTCATCTTTTCTTGCCTGGATGTCATCAGCAACCTTCTTCAGATCATCAAAGCTCTTGATGTCATCTACTGTGTAGCCTGCTTTTTCCAGTAAGGTTTTGTTTACGATCAGTCCATAGGACTCGATTACGTATGCAATACCATCAACTGCATCACCGTCTTTTACAGTGTAAGCATCAGATGTAAGCTGTGAGTAGATATCAGATCCGGACAGATCATAGCAATAATCCTTCCAGTTCTTAAGTCCTACAGGTCCGTTTACCTGGAAAAGTGTAGGAGCATCACTCTTAGCCATCTCAGACTGAAGTGTGGTCTCATACTGTCCGGAAGCTGCTGTAACAACTGTTACCGGAACACCTGTCTCTTCTGTATATTTTGCTGCCAAATTCTGCCATGCTTCATCCTGCTCTGGTTTGAAATTTAAGTAGTAAACCTTTCCAGATGCATCATCAGCCATAACCGGTAATGCCGGTACCATAGAAGCTGCCATAACTGCGCTAAGTCCCATTGCTGCGATTTTTCTCATCTTCATAATTTTACTCTCCTTTTCTTTGAGAACCGTTTCTTAAGATGTTTATATAATACTGATTTTTCTGTTAAAAAACCATGATAAAAAATCAAGAAACATGTTCATTTTTTTAGAGAGTGATATTTGAATATGGACATTTTGTCGCAACTTGTACAAAACATTACAATTTTTATCAGATCCAGACTTTGAATAATAATTCGGGTCACAAGCCAGAACCTATTGGAAAAAGCAGTCTGTGAAACATCTCATATATGCAAAAGAGGACTGCTTGCGCAGTCCCCTTTCTCTTTCCGCATGTGCGGAGAAAAATCATATTCAAGCTTTTCCAACGGATCCGAAGATTTCCATTTTCTCTTTAACAGTAGCCTTGATTGCATCGAAGCCAGGTGCAAGAAGCTTACGTGGGTCATATCCTTTACCCTGCTGATCTTTGCCTTCCTCGATGTATTTACGTGTAGCTTCTGCAAAAGAAAGCTGGCACTCTGTGTTAACATTGATCTTGGAAACTCCAAGGTCGATAGCTTTCTTGATCATGTCTGTAGGAATACCTGTACCACCGTGAAGTACTAACGGCATATCACCTGTAAGCTGCTGGATTGCATCCAGAGTCTCAAAACTTAAGCCCTTCCAGTTAGCTGGATATTTACCATGAATGTTACCAATACCTGCTGCCAGGAAATCGATACCAAGATCAGCGATCATCTTGCATTCCTTAGGATCTGCGCACTCGCCCATACCGATAACGCCATCTTCCTCACCACCGATGGAGCCAACCTCTGCCTCTAAGGACATTCCATGCTCTCTTGTGATCTTAACCAGTTCTTTAGTCTTAGCAACGTTCTCTTCGATCGGGTAATGAGAACCGTCGAACATGATGGATGAGAATCCAGCCTCAACACATTTCAGGCATCCTTCATATGAACCGTGATCCAGGTGAAGTGCAACCGGAACAGTGATCTTCTGCTCTTCCATCATACCTTTAACCATTCCAACAACGGTCTTATAACCAGCCATGTACTTACCAGCGCCTTCGGAAACGCCCAGAATAACCGGGGAGTTCAGTTCCTGTGCTGTAAGCAGGATAGCCTTTGTCCACTCAAGGTTGTTGATATTGAACTGACCTACTGCATAATGTCCAGCTTTTGCTTTTTTCAGCATTTCTGTTGCATTAACTAACTCATACATGATAAAATTCCTCCTATCTTTGGAAACACCTTAACTATTTCCATTGTCTGTAGTTTAGCAGATTTTTCCCCATTCGTCTACCTCTTTGCAAAAAAAATGAGTTATTGATTCTTTTTTCATTCACCTGGAGCGTATTTGAAAAAAGCTTTCTGCAAGATGTGCGTCACAATTTGTGGAAGATTTTGTCCGGATGAAGGCGCCGTAGCGGGCTACGGCAACTGAATTCAGGCAAAATATACTGCAAAGTGGGGCGGGCAGATTGCGGGAATGCTTTTTCAAACACGCTCTGGCGCGCAAAACATCAAAAAAGCTGAAAAAATATCTTGCAAAAACTTTCTTCTTTGTATATAATAAATTCATTCACGGATGGATTCCCGAGTGGCCAAAGGGGACAGACTGTAAATCTGCTGGCGATGCCTTCGAAGGTTCGAATCCTTCTCC
>NZ_JBDGDM010000089.1:0-7265 GCF_040908885.1 Ruminococcus sp. RTP21358st1_G6_RTP21358_211008 | reverse complement strand
TTATATGCCACAAAAAATGATGGCAAAATATTATCTTTTGATATAAATAGCGTCCGATGGGCTAAAAACTACCCATTTCATTAGACCATCCGTTTTTATTTGAAAATAGATTTAGGACAGGATTTACTAATCTTTCGCAACATTTATGTCCCCGGGCAGGCATGATAAAATAGAGGTAGAAAGGATAGATAAAGGAGGTTTTGAAGATGAAGATACTGCTGAAAATATTGGTCGCTCCCTTTGCTTTAGCGTTGTCCCTTCTGGCGGCTCTGCTGGTGTTCCTGTTTGATATTTGTGCCGTCCTGCTGACGATTGCCTCTGTGATTCTGGTGGTGCTGGGTGTCGTTCTCTTTTTCACGCCGACGCCCATAGGCGGGATTGTATTTCTGTTTCTTGCCTTCCTTCTTTCGCCGTATGGACTGCAAGCGGCGGCGGGCTCCCTTCTTTGGGCGCTGGATGGGCCGCCCCTTTCTCATGGAAAGGAGGGATGATTTTTGGCTACCACAACTTTGTTACAGCGCCATGCGGGCGAAGGCGAAACGATTGCTGAGGCAATCCGGGATTGTCTGGACTATGGCAAGGACCCGGAGAAAACAGAAAGCGGAAAGTACATCTCCGCTTATGAATGTGATCCGGCCACCGTGGCGGACGAGTTCCTTTTGGCAAAGGCCAGCTATGCCGCCATGACGGGGCGGGAACAGAAAAAAGAAAATGATGTGCTGTGCTATCAGATACGGCAATTCTTCTATCCGGGCGAGGTTCCCCCGAAGGAGGCAAAGCGTATCGGCTATGAACTGGCTATGCGCTGGACGAAGGGGCGGCACGCTTTTATCGTTACCACGCACACCGATAAGCAGCACATCCATTGTCACATTTATTACAACTCCACCACCCTTGACTGCACCCGGAAATTCCGAAACTTTTGGGGCTCCAGCTTCGCCCTTCGGCGGCTCTCTGACAGGCTGTGCCTTGAAAACGGGCTGTCCATTGTAGAGAACCCGAAGCCCCGGAGCAAGGGCAAGTATCGGAATTATGGAGAATGGCAGAAAGAACGAAAAGGGCCGCTTTCCTATCAGGACAGACTGCGCCTTGCCATTGATACTGCGCTGGCGGAACGCCCCGCTGATCTGGACGAATTTCTCAATCTGATGAAGCGGGCCGGATATGAGGTCAAGAAGGTTCGGGGCGGCGGTATCAGCTTCCGGCTGACCGGGCAGGGACAGGAACGCTTCACCCGTCTGCGCGCCTCCACGCTGGGGGACGGCTACGACTTGCAAGATGTTCTGGCCGCCATTGAGGGCAAAGAAAAACGCCCCGGGCACTCGGAGCGGAAAATCAGTCTGGCGGTGGATATTCAAGCGAAGCTGGCTGCCGGTAAGGGGCCGGGATATGAACGCTGGGCGAAGGTATTTAACATTAAGCAGATGGCTGCTGCCCTTGCCTATATACAGGACAATGGCCTGACCGATTATGAGCAGTTGGCACAGAAAGCCACCGAGGCAGCAGACCGTTTTCATGCCATTTCCGAGCAGATCAAGCAGACGGAACAGGCCATGAAAACCAATGCCGGGCTAAAGGCCGCAACGGTTCAGTATGCCAAAACCCGTCCGGTCTTTGAGCAGTATAAGGCGACGAAGTACAGCCGGAAATTCCTTGCGGAGCATGAGGCCGACCTTGAACTGTACCGGGCTGCACAAGCGGAAATGCGCTCTCTGCTGGGCGGGGCGAAGCTCCCTAAAATGGATGTGCTGAAGGAAGAAGGCCGTAAGCTCACAGCAAAGAAAAAACAGCTCTATGGAGAATACCAGAAGGCACGACGGGATATGCAGGAGATCGTCACGATCAAGGCGAACATTGACACTTTGATGGGCTACACCGAGCCGGGCAGAAAGCATGAAAAGGAGCGTTGAGATTATGAAAACAAGGAGCAAAGCGACGCTGACACTTCGGGCCATGTTGGCCCGAAGATACGGGTTTGGGGCGAGCCCCAACAAGCCGCCTTTGTGCCACTTGTGGTCACAGAGGCATTGCTTGCCATTTAGCGACACCCCCAAAATAGCACAAAAAAACAGAGGCTCTTATTTCTGAACCTCCGTTTCTCTGGCTTTCTTGAGCCCTTCGGCTGTGGCCTCCATGACAACTAGCTCCTTTTCATTCATGGAGTTGAGAAGTACATCAATGTGCTTTCTGCAACTGTGCTCGTCCCGCTGTTCTTCCCGGTAGAAAAACTGGTCTACGGAAATATCGAACATGGTAACGAGTTTGAAAAATAAATTGAAGCTGGGATGTTGTCCCTTATTTTCAATATTCATAATCGTGCGGTCTGTCTTGCCGACCAGCTCCGCCACATAGGCCTGTGTCCAGCCTCTTTCTTCTCTAGCTTGTTTGATTGCCAGCCCGAGCCCATGAAAGTCAAAACTGATTTCATCTTGGTTCATTCTCATATCACCCTATATCATTGTACATTTCGGGTTGAATTATGAGAATGTAATGAAATTTGATGTTAAGTAGTATTTTATTTCGCTGTCAGATAGCCACATGATTGAATATAGCAAACGATTGTGATAAAGTTGATACGAATATGCCATAAAATTATATTCTGCAAATTGATCAATGTTAAAGAGAGGTATTTTATATGAATTACACAATTCTAATAGTTGATGACGATATGGCTATCAATGATATGCTTGTTAAATATCTTCGGAAAAATGGTTATATAACATATTCTGCTTATTCAGGAACAGAAGCCCTTCTTTTTCTTGAAAAGCAAAAAGTTAATCTGATTATTTTGGATTTAATGCTTCCCGGTCTTTCTGGCGAACAAGTTTTAGCAGAAATAAAGAAAACAAAAAATGTACCTGTAATCGGTCTATCTGCAAAAGAAGATTCTAAAAGTAAAATTTTCTTATTGAAAAACGGTGCTGATGATTATATAACGAAACCCTTCGATATAGAAGAACTACTTGCAAGGATTGAAACGATTTTGCGACGGATTTATGAAAATCAATATACATCAAATTCCTTGTTATGTTGTGGCGATTTAAATTTAGATACAATAGGAATGGAGGCCACTCTAAAAAATCAAAAATTGCCCCTTACAAAAAATGAGTTTGCTATATTGAAAATGCTTATGGAACATCCGCAACAAGTATTTACGAAAGATATGATTTATGAGCAATTATGGAATGAAACTTTAGAGGGAACTGAAAATGCTATCAATGTTCATATCAGCAACTTACGCAAAAAAATTGCTGCAATAGATAATAGTAAATCATATATTAAAACGGTTTGGGGAATTGGGTTTAAGATGGACATATAATCTTTATGAAATCCTTAGATTTAGAAAATAATTTACTTAAACTTATCCCTTACACTAAAACCACAAGGAGGGATATATCATGGAATATATATTAAGAACGAACACAGTATCTAAAAAATACACAAATTATTATGCTGTTGATAAAGTATCCATTTCTATTAAAAAAGGCGAAATATATGGCTTGATTGGAGAAAATGGTGCTGGTAAGTCTACTTTAATGAAAATGATTGCAGGTTTGGTTGAACCATCAGAAGGCTCTATTGAACTATTTGGAAATTTTGTTCCCCAGACCGAGCGTTATCGTATTGGTTGTGTAATTGAATCTCCGGCACTTTATGCAGAATTAACCGCAAAACAAAATTTGGAAGTATTTAGAAAAGCATATGGACTGTCAAGCAAAGAATCTGTACAGCAAATTTTAAAGCAGGTGGGTCTGTCACAATATGAAAATAAAATTGTCAAAAAATTTTCATTAGGTATGAAACAGCGTTTAGCCATTGGCATTGCCTTGTTGGGAAATCCTGATTTTCTGATTCTTGATGAACCTATTAATGGCTTAGATCCGACTGGAATACAAGATATGAGGAATTTCTTATTAAAACTAAATAGGGAAGAACATATTACTATTATGATTTCCAGTCATATCTTGGGGGAATTGTCAAAAATTGCAACGAAATACGGCATTATTAAAAATGGCAAGCTGATTGAAGAAATCACTGCAAAAGAATTAAATGAAAAATGTCAATGTTGTTTAAAAATTAAGGCATCAGATACTGCACAGGCCGCTATTTTAATAGAGAAAAATCTCCATACTAAAAACTACGAAATTCTTTCCGATAATAATATTCGGATTTTTGAATATGTAGACAATCCCGGAATTGTAAACTCCTTACTGGTTAATCATGGAATTTCTGTTGATGAATGTACTGTAACAAAGGAGTCACTGGAAGATTACTTTAATGAAAAAATGAGAGGAGGCATAGTCAATGCTTAATTTAATTAGAGCTGATTTTTATAAAGCAATACATGGAAAAGTCTTGAAAGTATGTTTTCTTATGATGACAGGATGGATATTCTTATGTGCTTATGCACAAAAAGCAACGATTGGCATGAGGGAATATTTGGTAGGTACAGAAGTTTCTGCAAATTACTGGGATTCTTTTTTTAATTATTACCCGGTTGTATTCCCTTTGATTATTTTTTGCAGCTACTATTTCTCAAATGATTTTCGTCAAGGGACTGTAAAACATTATATAGAAAAAGGTCTGTCACGATGGAGTTACTTCTTATCAAAATTGGTAATTGGCTGGAGTGTATCATTCTTTTTTTTGGTGTCTGCCTTTTTAATTGGTTTGTTATGTAATAAAATTTTTTTTGGAATAAGCGGTCTTACTTTTACAAGCATTAGCAATATAGTGTCCTACATATTCTGTGAGGCATTATATCATATGGCTGTATCAACGCTCGCAATTTCACTTGTTTTTCTCATAAGAAACAGTTCAGTTAGCATGGCAGTTAATGCTTTGCTTATATTTTTTGGTTATCTGGTTCTTCATGGATTGGAAAGTATTTTGGGCTTAGGATATAACATCACAATTTTTGGGGCAATTAGTAATATCAATAAAACAAGAATAGATATGGCAGTTCAATGGCTTCCAACCGCAATTATCATTTTCTTTGCCTATATGATTATATTTGGTGGAGTTATAGGAACAATTTTCAAGAAAAGAGATATTACATAATGCAGGGAGGGATAATGTTATGAGTGTGGTACTTCAAATATATGCTATCATTGTGACACTATCTCTTATTATTGTTTTATCATTTTACTTGTTTCATCGTAGGGAGGTAACCCGGTTAAGCCAGAAATTGCAAACACTTTTACATTCATTTACCCATGCGGAATTGACATTAGATTTTCCTTCTTCCGATATAACCGATCTTGTAAATGCTTTAAATGAATTGCTTCGAGTTTACCACAAACAAGTATATTCATTACAAAAAAAGGATGAGGCAATCAAAGAAACAATTACAAATTTAGCTCATGATCTTAGAACACCTGTGACTGCTATTCAAGGATATACCCAAATGCTTCTACAATCGCCGGAGTTGTCCGAGGAAGATTTAGATGCAGCAGCTGTTATAAACGAAAGATTGAATGTTTTAAATCAGTTACTAAATCAGTTGTTTGAATTTGCACGAATAGAAGCTGATGAAATGGAATTTTCTTATACTACATTTGATTTAAATGCTGTTTTACGCTCTGTTGCAGTTTCCTTTTTTAAATCTTTTGAGGAACGCAAAATAATTCCAGCATTAAGTATTGCAGAGATTTCTTTTCCATTTTATGGAGATGAAAAAGCAGTAACCAGAATTTTTGAAAATATCATTTCTAATGCCTTGTCACATGGGAAAAGTGATTATCATTTTTCATCTTATGATGATAATGAAAATTACCATTTTTCTTTTCAGAATTTTACAGACAGCATAAATGAATCTGATATAGACAAAATATTTAATCGTTTTTATACAACAGATTTATCCCGTTCCCGCAAAACAACCGGTTTGGGTCTCACAATAGCAAAGAATTTAACAGTAAAAATGGGCGGTTCTATCAGTGCTTCTCTAAATAATAATGTTTTTGAAATTGTAGTGTGCTTTCCTAAGCAAAAAGGATAAAAAACTGATGAGCCTGCTTTGGTGGTTAAAAAAAACCGCTTATAAAGTAGGTGTATTACATTGCTTATTCACATAAAAAACTTGATGGCGGTTTCAAAGCCGCCATTTTTCGTGCAAATAATATTCTAACACAAACATGGTGGCGTAGGAGGATGCCGTCATGTCTGCGTTAGTGATTCACAATACCCATGAGTTACATCAGTTAAAAAAAGCCTTGCCCCTCCTCCGGGGTATTCTGGTTACTTATATGAAAAATATTATCATGTAAACGACAGTTCTATTTCATGCGTCCGTATGGCTTCATGCCGTCCGGGCGTTTTTCTGTTTTTATGGGGCTGGACTTCGGGTCATACTGGCCCGAAGTCCAGCCCCGGTGCCGTTCCCCGCCGGTTTCGTTTCGGTCACTTGTCAACCAACAACCGAAACGGAGGTCTATATGGCTATTATCAATTTGCGGGACTATTACCCATTCTATACATCAGATTGTTTTATGGAAGTATCAGAGGAAGTTGCTGAAATGTTCAAGGAATTTGACCGGAAAGAGGCGGCTTACCGTCTGCGTACCTACCGCCATAAAGCCTACTACTCCCTTGATCGGGATGATGGGCTGGAGCATGAAGCGGTATTTGTTTCTCTTTCTCCCCATGAACTGTATGAACGCAAGATTTCCATGCAGGAACTTCACGCAGCCATTTCCAGTCTGCCTGATAAACAGGCAAAACGGATTTATGCTCATTTCATTCTTGGCATGACAAAAAGGGATATTGCCCGGGCTGAGGGCGCGGATGAAAAGGTGGTTCGTGTGGCGATTGAGCGGGGACTGAAGAACTTAGAAAAATATTTAAAAAAATTTTTGTAAGGCGTACCGTTTTTGCCTCAAAAATGAAAAGGCTTATGAAAGGCAACAGAACTTCGGGTCACAGTGGCCCGAGGTTCCCATAAGCCTTCTGCACCTTGCTACGAAAATAAAACTCGTAGCAAAAAACTGAACCTTGACAACAAATGTTTTTAACAATTATGAAAGCATCACTATAAAGCAGTCACAGTATTGGCTGCCTGTAGTGAGATATTGATCGTATTTAAGAAAGGCTAGCTTTGAGCTTCCACATGATAGCCATGCTTTTCCGATTCCCGTATATAACGAGAAAGCTGTTTTTGTTCACAGTGCTTACGTCTTGTTTCAAAACAGGATTAGGACGTTTTTTATATACCTCAAAATACAGGAAAAACAATTTTCTCGTATTTATTAAGAAATTTTTTAAAAATT
>NZ_JBDGDM010000088.1:0-7501 GCF_040908885.1 Ruminococcus sp. RTP21358st1_G6_RTP21358_211008 | reverse complement strand
CTGTAAGGGATACAGAAGAAGCCGCTTATACATTCGAGCTTACAGAAAATATAATTGTAAAACAGCTATCAGCGCATTTGGTTCCAACAAGTCTGAAAGAGCGTATGCTTTCTGATGGTACCTTTGAAATGCTTCCTCAGTATGAATGCAATGATATGAATGAATGTGCATTTGAAAAACTGAAAACGGAAGAAGAGGATTGTATTGTGCCAGAAGTGCGCTGGTGTTCCCGTCGAAAATGGTTTGATAATTGTGGAAGAAAACAGTTCATTGATGTAGCTGAAGGAAAGCTTTCATTGGATGAGTTTATGGCACAGTTAAGTGATAAGGAACTGCTTCATCTTCTCGGCGGACAGCCAAATACAGGTGTTGCAAATACATTCGGATTAGGAAATCTTCCTGAGTACGGGGTCCCTTCAGTAATGACTGCAGATGGACCAGCAGGACTACGCCTTAATATCGGATGTACTGTGAATACAACAGCCTGGCCATGTGCAACGCTTCTGGCATGTACCTGGAATCCGGCACTTGTATGGCAGGTCGGAAAGGCAGGCGCGAAGGAGGTAAAGGAAAATAATCTTGCTGTATGGCTGACACCAGCTGTAAATATTCACAGAAACCCTATGTGTGGAAGAAATTTTGAATATTATTCCGAGGATCCGCTGATTGCTGGAAAAATGGGTGCCGCTATGGTAAAGGGGATTCAGTCACAGCATATTGCAGCATCTGTAAAGCATTTTACAGCAAACAACAAAGAAACAAACAGGAAAAATAGTGATTCCAGGGTATCGGAGCGTGCACTTCGTGAAATTTATCTGAAAGGCTTTGAGATTATTGTAAAAGAAGCACAGCCTTGGACGATCATGTCCTCTTACAATGCTGTTAACGGACACCGTACTTCAGAGAGCTATGAGCTTTTGACAGATATTTTGCGTGGTGAGTGGGGATTTCAGGGTATGGTTACAACAGACTGGTGGACATGTGGAGAGCATTATAAAGAAATAAAGGCTGGAAATGACCTTAAAATGGCAACAGGGTATCCGGAGCGTGTGAAAAAAGCTATGGAAATGGGATTGCTCGGTCGACAGGAACTGGAACAGAGTGCAAGACGCGTATTGGAGCTTATTTTGAAAATTGATTAATTTTGTATAAAAAATCAAAAAAATAACAGATAAAAACATGAAATTGTAATATTCATTGAGGTATTATATAATAGTATAGTGTCAAAATATTTTTTGCTACTGGCAATGTTGATATTTTCGCACAACCCCCTTGGTCAGGTGATTGGCTGGCAGTGTTCCACGAACAGATCATTTGACGCAGGGGGTATTTGTGTTAAAAAATGTATGGGTGGGAATGAGAGCAAATGACAAGACGAAAAATTCTTATTGTGGAAGATGAAGTGCTGGTAAGATGTGGATTAAGGTCCATGGTGAACTGGGAAAAACTGGGGCTGGATGTAATTGGAGATGCTTCCAATGGAAAAGAAGCCCTGGAAATATACGAGAAAGAAAAACCGGATATTGTTATGACAGATATTAAAATGCCGGTTATGGACGGACTGGAACTGATCGAAAAAATACGGGAACAGGATCAGAGCACCAGGATTGTCCTACTGACCTGTTATGAAGAATTTTCTTATCTGATGAGAGCTATGAAGCTAGGGGTGTCTGATTATATTTTAAAACTAAAAATGAAACCTGATGAGATTGAAAAAGCAATGGAGAAGGTATGTAAAGAACTGGAACAGAAGAATCCCGATTCCAAAAATGAAACAAAAGCAGTGCAGGATAAATCAGATTTATTCGGGCAGTATGTTTTTTATCACCAGATTAATGAAAATACTTTTCGGGAACAGTTAAAAAAGCTTGATTTTCAGGTTTCGGAAAAATCATACCGAATCTGCAGGATGGAAATTGCAAATTATAAAGAGGTATGTGAAAAAACAAAAGACGAACAAGGAGCTTTGATCCAATTCCTGATCTTTAATATGACAGAGGAAATACTGGGAAAATATAAAAATGGAGAACTGATCCGGGAGAATGAAAAAAATTATCTTCTTTTAATTGAAGAAACGGAAGAGGATAACCAGAAAACGATCCTGAAGGAAATTGCCCGGGTATTGCGGGAACATATTATGGCGCAGGTCTGCTGGAAAATCAGCGGTGTGGGACGTTCCTGGACAGAGCTTTCCGACAGGTACCAGGAATGTAAGAAGAATGAAACAGAAAAACAAAAAGAAGATCAGAAAGCACAGAACTTGAAACAGTTAAGTATTGAAATCTATAAAGCAAAAGAGTACATAGACCAGCATCTGGCAGACAAGCTTACCTTGAACCAGGTTGCGGAAATTGTATGTTTAAGTCCTAACTATTTCAGCAGCATGTGGAAAAAGGAAATGCAGGTAGGCTTCGTGGATTATATTACAGAACAGAGAGTAGAAAAGGCCAAGGAGCTGTTTGCCACAACCGATCTTAGAACCCATGAAGTAGCAGAACTCACTGGCTTTGGGGACGACAGCTATTTCAGCAAGATATTTCGGAAGGTTTCCGGAAAGAATCCAGGCAGCTTCAGAAAGCGGAATATTTTATGAAAAAAGATGATACAGTAAAAATTCCATTTTATAAAAGTGTTTTTGGAAAAATGATAATAGCAGTATCCATTAGCTTTCTGCTTGTGATCATTATAAGCTTTATAGGTCTTTATATGGGAGTGAAGGGAGCCTTAAGAACACGTACAGAAACGGAACTTCTAAGATCTTATAAGCAGCTGGAACAGAACCTGGATACATTTGGAAGAGAAGTTGACCAGGTTGCCCTTCGTGTTTTAAATGGTTCTGATCTGGCAAGCCTGGTAGTATCCCATGGCTCTCAAACTAGCATGATAGAGCAAAGAATTGATTTTTTCAGCATGACAGACACGATTCTGGCAGAGTACAGCTTTATTGATTCCATTGTTTTTTATAATGCGGAAGATGTAACCTTATTTGCTGACGGAAACTGGAACATTACCTCTGAAAACAGTGAGAAAAGGGGGAAATTCTACACAGAGAGACTGAAAAACCGGAACGCAGTTCCACAGAAAAAACCAATCTGGTATGGAGGCTATAACAGCAGTGATTTTGTGGAAAATGACAGGGATAACCAGAAACTGTTGAATTATGTGAGCGTGTGCAGGCCTATTTTCCGGGGAGAAAAATATGGCTGGCTTGTGTTGAATGTGGATCTGGAACATTTTGTAAGCTATTACAATTCAATTTCACAAGATGGAGGCTGGTCAGAGGAAACCTATATGATCGACCAGTTTGGAAGGACTGTTTCAGAAACAAATGTATATGGGATAGGGGATGAAAAAGAAAATTTAATGCTGCAGCCAGAAGCTGCCCCAAAAATATTTGAATCCGGTAAAAATCTGATCCTGTGTTATCCGGTGGGCTTTTGTAATTGGACATTGGTAAATGAAACTCCAATATCTGAAATATTAGGAGACATCCAGGATGTTCAGGAAATTTTTATTCTGGCAATTGTCGCTTCGGTAACCATTTCAATTTTATTTCTTGTATTCTGGGTGAAATATATGACAACGCCCTTTGTAAAGGTGATAGATGCGCTGAAAATGGTACAAAACGGGCAGTTCGGCATTGTTTTGGAACAAGACCATGAGAATGGGGATGAGTTCTCTCTTCTGGTGAACAGCTATAATAAAATGACACTGGAAATATCAAGTCTGATCCGCAAAAATGTGGAAAATGAAAAATCAAAAAGAGATGCACAGATCCGCGCACTGAAGTCCCAGATCAATCCTCATTTTTTGTATAATACGCTGAATACAGTGAAATGGATGGCAATTGTGAAAGGCGAAAATGATATTGTGGACTGTATGGATGCACTGGCGGAAATGGTTCAGCCGATTTTCAGGGATACACGCAACAAGTGGTCAGTAGAGGAAGAACTTACTTATATCAAAAATTACTGCAGGATCATGAATTACAGATACGGTGAAAAAACAGTGCTTGGTATAGAAGCAGACAGTTCACTTATGTCTGCTATGGTGCCGAAATTTATTTTGCAGCCGCTTGTGGAGAATTCTTTTTTTCATGGTCTGGCAGAAAAAGAAATGCAGGAGCATAAAAAATTCCAGATATACGTAAAAGGGAAAAGAAAAGAGTATAAAACCAGGGACTGCCTGGAATTATGCGTATATGACAATGGAATTGGAATAAGCAGGGAAAACTGTGAGAAGCTCCGTGCAATTCTGAATATGGAGGATGACGGCAGACATATTGGGCTCAGAAACATATATCAGAGAATCAAGCTTCTTTATGACATGGAAAACGGAGTGGAAATTGGCAGTGATAATGAGAACGGTTTCCAGGTACTGGTCCGGATTCCTTATGAAGAAGAAAAATGGTAAAATAGTTATAAAAATCGTGGCTTTTTTCCATAAACCAGGAATGTGACGGGGATAAGATGTGCATAGAATTATGCCAAAAATCGGAAGGTTGTTTCTGGAAGATGTGTTCTGTTTTTGGTATCCTTTTTACAGAAACAAAACACGGCGCAACACCAAAAAAGAAAACAGGAGGTAGGAAATGAGAAGGAATTTATGGAAAAAGGTTACATCTGCAACCTTATGTGCTGCGATGGTTGGGGGAATTATGGTAAGCAACGGAGCCCTGGCAGTGCAGGCTGAGGAAGGGGAAGAAAAGGAAGTAATTACTCTCAGAGTCATGGGAGAAACAGGAATGGACGGCATTTCCACAGACGATGCAGTAGGACGCTATATTAAGGAAAAACTGGGAATCGTACTGGAATATACAAATGTAAGTACAGATCGATTAAAAGTGATGGCTTCCGGTGGAGATCTTCCGGATATTGTAGAACTTCATAACGGAGATATTGATGTTAAAAATCTGATCGATGCAGGATCGTTATGGGCCATGGATGACTGGCTTGCAGAAAATGGAGATAATCTGAAAGAAAAACTTCCGGATGCATTAAAGTATTCAAAAGATATTATTGGCGGAGGAAGTACTTATTTTATTCCGACAAATGTTCAGACAGAGAATAAAGATCTGCCAAATAAGAATGGCTTTGTAGGATTTTTTACAAGATGGGATTATTATAAGGAATTAGGATATCCGGATGTCAGCACTGAAGACAAATATCTGGATGTTTTAAAACAGATGGTAGATGCACATCCGACGACAGCAGACGGCAAGAAGGTTTATGCATTGTCTGGCTGGTCTGACTGGGGAATCTGGCCTTATATGATCAGTTACCCATTTGATATGGGCTATACAAATTCAGGAAATAATCAGTTCATAAACAATGAAACCGGTGAATTTGAAGATATGTTTACGGTAGAAGACGGACCATTGTGGAAAGCTCTTTCCTTCTATAACAAGGCTTATCGGATGGGCATTATGGATCCGGAAGCATTTACCATGAAAAACAGTCAGTATGATGACAAAATTAAAAACGGAGAGGTTCTGGTATGTAATTATAACTGGACACAGCCGGATAAAAATATCTGCGGTGAAGATGCAGCAATGTATATGATTCCTGGTACTTTCCCATATGCAATGCAGATTTATCCATATGCAAATCCGTTAGGATATCAGGCTGCGAATGCACTTGTAATCAGTGCGAACTGTGAATATCCGGAACGTGCAATGGAACTGATTGAATTCATGACCTCTGATGAAGGCGCAAGACTGGTACGTACAGGAGTTCCTGGCGAAGACTGGGATGTTGTGGATGGAGAACCGGAACTGATCGGAAAGCGCCTTGAAAACTTTACCAGCAATGATAAAGAGTATTCTGGCTATACAACTGACGGTGTACAGGGAATTGGCAAGTATAAATGGTTATCACCTTTATGGGAAACCAATCAGTGTGCAGATGGAGAACCGGTAGATTTAACTCTTTCTAAGAAATATGTTTTATCTAGTGTTACAGAGATAGATAAGGATTTCTGCAATTATTATACTGACGGAAAAGCACAGTATCCGGGAGAGGTTTATAAACAGCTGGTTGATGAAGGAAAATTAAAAACAAATAATGAAGATCCGGCAGTTGGTCTGGCAGCAACTTTAATGCAGCCTATATCTGATGAAGCTACAAGAATTGGCAACAAGGCATCCGAGTATGTACAGGCAAATATTGCCAAAATTATTACCTGCGAGGATGATGATGCTTTTGCAGCTCAGAGAGAAAAGATGATCAGTGATATCAATGCAATGGGATATGATCAGGTATTGGAAGAAGTTCAGGCAAACTTTGAGGATGCAAAGGCAGCAGCAGAAACATTTAAATAAATATAGCCATAAAAATCTAAGAGCCGTGAAAGTTTTCACGGCTCTTTTTAACCAAATAAAGGAGAATATAATGAAAATTAAATACAACGGAATTGCAGACGCAGCAGCGCGTTTTGTAGAAAAAGAGCAGCTGAAAAACAGAAGCCTATGGAAACTGACAGCAGATCAGTTTGCCAACTGCCCAGATGATGAGGATCTTGGCTGGAGAGGGGAATACTGGGGTAAGCTTATGCGTGGTGCATGTGAGACTTATCTTTATACCAGGGATGAAGAATTATATGAAATTCTCACAGAGTCTGTGGAGCAGCTCCTTTTTTATCAGGATGAGGAAGGCAGAATTTCCACATACAGCAAAGAAGCAGAATTCCAGGGATGGGATATGTGGGGCAGGAAATATGTACTTATGGGGCTGATCAGTTATTATAATATCTGCAGAGAAGAAGAGAAAAAAAGAAAAGTGATCCAGTCAGCAGAAAGACATCTGGATTATATTATGGCGCATGTAGGAAAGGAATCTGGAAAAAAGAAGATTACAGAAACTTCTGATATCTGGCAGGGAATCAATTCCAGCTCTATTCTGGAGCCGGTGGTTCTGCTGTACCGCATTGTGCATGAAAAAAAATATCTGGATTTTGCAGCTTATATTGTAGATTGCGGTGGAGCTCGGGAATTTAACATTTTTGAAGCTGCTTACCAGAATGAATTGTATCCTTATGAATATCCGGTTGTAAAAGCATATGAGCTAATGTCCTGCTTTGAAGGTCTGCTGGAATATTCCCTTGTTGTCAAAGAAGAAAAATGGCAGATTGCTGTAAAAAATTTTGTAGCGAAGCTTCTGGAATCAGAGAGAACGGTAGTGGGAGGTCTTGGCTGCAAAAACGAATTGCTGGATCATGGAAGTCTTATGCAGAGTGGTACAAAATATGACGGAATCATGCTGGAAACCTGCGTATCAGTTACCTGGATGAGGTTGCTGCGCAGAATGTACTATTTTACAGGAGATATCAAATATATTGATGAAATTGAGAGAACGGCATTTAATATACTTTATGGTTCTGTTAATTTTGAAAAGGCAGTCTGTGGAGAGGAAACCCGTTTTGATGAACCCTATTACAGGCAGGTGTATGACCGTTATACGGCAGACAAAGATGGCTGTATTCCCGCATTTGACAGTTATAGTCC
>NZ_JBDGDM010000087.1:0-7694 GCF_040908885.1 Ruminococcus sp. RTP21358st1_G6_RTP21358_211008 | reverse complement strand
ATCAATATAACAAGCCCCAGCAAAAAGCCGGGGCTAATACTTCAATTATTTTAGGACATTTTCAAAAACGCTTGACAACAAATTTTTTTTGCGTTTTCTATACAATTCCTCCATTTTTCAAATACGATTGTCAACTCTTTGATTCACTTTGATTCATATAATCAATAATTGTTTTACAGATTTGCTGCTTTGGTTTTCCAAGAGCAATTCCAAGCTCCACATATAACAGATTTTCGGCCACCTGAAAATATCTTGTATCTGTAGTAGTGCACTTTTTTCCTTGTGCAAGCCTTTTTTGTTTTCGTTGATAAATCATTTTTATAATAGCAACTAAGGCTTCAGGATCATTTGATTTTACTGCCTCTTTATAGCTTCCGTAAAAGTATAACGTACAAAAGAACCCTGTTTGTCTCCTGTTACTATTACAACATCGCCGCTCTCATTGCATGTGGATTCCAGAACCGGAAATCTTCTGTTTTCTTTTACATAAGCTTCCGGACTTACTGCTTCTGCCTCAATCAAAGTTTTTTTACTGTATTGTTCTCCTCCACACGGATTTATTTCTTCAATAAAGATTTCATATTCATGCATGTATGGTTCCTCCTGAAATTCATTTTATAAACAACAGGCAGCATATAAGATGTTGCTTTCCCGCATCACTACGCTGCCTGCCGTTATTTTTATTATAAAACCATTTTGTTCTTATTTCAAAAGCGTTTTTTACTAAAAATGTATCTTCTTTTTTTAGATATTATTACCATACGTTTACATATATTCAGACTGTTTCATACGTTCCAGATCTTTTCTGGTGTTGTGTCATTATATCTCACTTTCTTCCAGACAGAAAAAAAACGCAAGCCATATTTCTATGACTTACGTCTTTTTACAAATTTTACAGGAGACCTACTCTGATTTCCTGCGGTGTCCAAGTCTGCCTTTAAAATCCTCATAACCGAAATCAGTCAGACGTTCCATGGTTTTATCACCATGCCGCAGCCAGATATCAGGCAGGGGCATTCCATTAAAGGTATTGTTTTTGCAGGTTGTATATATGGCCATATCGCCAAACATGAGAAGCTCTCCGTATTCCAAAGGCTTTTGGAAGCTGTAATCTCCTATAACATCCCCGGACAGGCAGGTTGGTCCTCCAAGACGGACGGTAACGGCATTCTCTCCTGGCTCCCCTGCTCCAAGAAGGGGAGGACGGTAAGGCATTTCCAGAACATCCGGCATATGACATGCCGCACTTCCATCCAAAATTGCAAGCCGGGTATCACCATTTTGCAGCACATCCAGCACGGTTGTCAGAAAGAATCCGGCATTTAAAGCCCATGCCTCTCCAGGCTCCAGGTAAATATCCACCTTCCATTCTTCCTTTGCCGCCTCAATGCACTTTTCAAGCCGTGCAATATCATAACCTGGTCTTGTAATATGATGTCCTCCTCCCAGGTTCAGCCATTTTACCTGAGAAATCAGATCTCCGAATTTCACCTTCACCGCTGCAAGAGTGGTTTCCAGATCAGAGGAATCCTGCTCGCAAAGGGTGTGAAAGTGAATACCATCCAATAATCCGGTCAGATCCGGATACATTTTCACAGCAGCCTCCCACTGTGCTCTCGTGGTACCCATACGACTGCCCGGGGCACAGGGATCATAAATTTCATGTCCCTCCTGGGTAGAGCATTCCGGATTGATCCTGAGCCCTACGCTTTTTCCGGCCTGCTTCGCTCTTTTTCCAAAACGGAGAAGCTGGGAGGGTGAGTTAAACACTATATGATCTGCAAAGCAAAGCAGTTCTTCAAATTCATCCTCACGGTATCCGGCACAAAATACATGTACCTCTTTTCCTGGCATCTCCTGGGCGCCAAGCCTTGCTTCGTACAGTCCACTTGCTTCTGTTCCAGCCAGATAAGGCTCCAGAAGGTGATAGCAGTCATAATTGCTGAAAGCCTTCTGCGCCAGGAGCATTTTACATCCAGTTCTTTCGGCAATCTTTCCCATTAATTCTGCATTTTTTATAAGCGCTGTTTCGTCAAGAACATAACAAGGCGTCTTGATTTTCCGGAATTCCGGCGGAATAACTCCACCGGATGCTGCAAAAGGTGGTCTTGTATCTGTTTTTTCCATTAATCAACCAGCTCCGGATTATGATTTTCACTGCGTGGAAGTCCGTATTTGTCAAGTGCCTCCAGGAACGGATCCGGGTCAAATTCTTCTACTGTATACACTCCTGGACGAATCCATTTTCCAGTAAGCATCATTAATGCCCCACACATGGCCGGAACGCCTGTCGTGTAACTGATTGCCTGGCTTCCAACCTCCTTATAGCATTCCTGATGGTCACAAATATTATAAATATAGTAGGTTTTCTCTTTTCCATCCTTTACTCCGGTGAAAATACAGCCAATATTGGTTTTACCTTTGGTACGAGGACCAAGGCTTGCCGGATCCGGAAGAAGCGCCTTCAAAAACTGGATGGGAACAATTTCCTGTCCGTTATAGCTGATCGGGGTAGTGGAAAGCATTCCCACATCCTCCAGGCAGCGCATGTGATCCAGGTAGCTCTGTCCAAATGTCATAAAGAAACGAATTCTCTTTACTCCCGGAATTGTCTGGGCAAGGGACTCAATTTCCTCGTGATGAAGAAGATACATATCCTTATCGCCGACCTGGTCAAAATCATATTCCCGCTTGATGGCCATCGGAGGAATTTCCACCCAATGTCCATTCTCCCAGTAGCTTCCAGGAGCGCTTACCTCACGAAGGTTGATCTCCGGGTTAAAGTTGGTTGCAAACGCATATCCGTGGTCTCCTCCGTTGCAGTCCAGAATATCAATGGTATCAATCTGGTCAAACTCATGCTTTAATGCATATGCACAGTATGCCTGTGTAACGCCAGGGTCAAAGCCGCAGCCAAGGAGTGCAGTAAGTCCTGCCTCTTCAAATTTCTTCCGGTATGCCCACTGCCAGGAATAATCAAAATATGCGGAAAATCCAGCTTCCTTACAGCGTTTTTCATAAATAGCCCGCCATTCCGGATCATCGGTATCTTCGGGCTCATAATTTGCCGTATCCATATAGTTTACGCCACATGCCAGACAGGCATCCATAATTGTCAGATCCTGGTATGGAAGTGCAATGTTCATTACCAGATCCGGTTTGTAACTATTGATCAGCTGGATCAGCTGGTTTACATCATCTGCATCTACCTTTGCTGTGGTAACAACTGTTTTTGTTTTTCCCTCCAGCTTCCGGGCAAGGGCATCACATTTTTCTTTTGTCCTGCTTGCAATACACAGTTCTGTAAATACCTCATCTGCCTGACAGCATTTCTGGATTGCTACACTGGCTACTCCGCCGCAGCCGATTACAAGTACTCTGCTCATATTTTTTATCTCCTTATTTTATATTTCACTATCGCAGCTGTTTTTATTTCGCCACTGCCAGCAGCAGTTCCCTGACCACCTTGCATGCTGTGGCTGTGGAAACACCGCTTGGATCCAGCATAGGTGCCAGCTCATTGACATCTGCTCCCACAATATTTAATTCTGATACCTTCCGAATAGCCGCAAGAAGCTCAAGGAAGCTTACGCCTCCCGCCTCCGGTGTACCAGTTCCCGGAAATACGGATGGATCCAGGCAATCCAGATCAATGGTAAAATATACCGGAACCTGCTCCCTGTCCAACTCCTGTATGGTCTCTTCCAAGCCTTCAAAGGTAAAAGGATGAAAATCTGTATGCTCCTTTGCAAACCGGAATTCTTCTCTTTCCCCACTTCGGATGCAAAACTGATGAATCCGTCCATCTCCCAGTATATCATGGCATCTGCGAATGACACACGCATGGCTTAAACGGGCACCAAGATAATCATCCCTCAAATCTGCGTGGGCATCAAAATGAATAATATGAAGCCCTGGATACTTTCTGGCTGTGGCTCTTACAGCCGCCAGTGTCACCAGATGCTCGCCGCCTAAAAGCAAGGGTATCTTTCCTGCTTCCAGAATTTCCCAGGCACGATTCTGTATATCAGCAAGTGCCATTTCACTGCTGCCGAAGCAAAGCTCCAGATCTCCACTGTCAAATACCTGAATATCTGTAAGGTCGCGGTCCTGATAAGGGCTGTAGGTTTCCAGTCCAAAGCTTTCATGACGAATGGCAGAAGGGCCGAACCTGGCTCCAGGGCGAAAGCTTGTGGTAGAATCAAAGGGCGCTCCGTAAAGAACAATCCCTGCTTCCTCAAAGCTGCTGTCACAGCCAATAAAATTCTCAATATTTGGTAAAATCATAAATCAGTCCTCCACCTCCTGAAGCATTTCCTCCAGAAAAGCCGGAAGATAAAATGCACCTCTGTGAAGCCTTGTGGTATAGTAACGGGTGCGAAGATTCAGGGCGTTCCATGCCTCCGGATCCAGATCATCCACCGGATGGTACTTTTTGCTTGCAAAACCAAACAGCCAGTAACCGGCAGCAAAGGTAGGAATATGTGCCTGGTAAACACGACTGATCTGGAACGTACTGGCAATTCTTTTGTGACTGCGCTGCATGGCGTGGGCATCCTCAGAATAAAAAGGACTTCCCTGCTGATTGACCATGATGCCATCCTCTTTCAGCGCATTATAACAGTTTCCATAAAATTCACGGGTAAACAAGCCTTCCGAAGGGCCAAAAGGATCGGAAGAATCCACAATAATAAGGTCATATTTATTTTCACAGCGTCGGATAAATTTCAATGCATTTTCATAATGAAGATGCACTCTCCTGTCATCAAGCCTGCAGGCATTTCCCGGAAGATAGGCACGGCAGGCTTCCACTACCATGGGATCCATCTCTACCAGATCAATATGGCGGACACGGTCATATCTGGTCAGTTCACGTACCACTCCACCGTCTCCTGCTCCGATTACAAGAATATCCCTGGCTTCTTTGTGGACAGCCATAGGTACATGGGTAATCATTTCGTCATAAATAAATTCGTCACGTTCCGTGAGCATTACATTGCCATCCAGTGTAAGAACCCTGCCAAATTCCGGTGTCTCAAAAATATCAATTCGCTGATAGTCGCTCTGCCTTGAGTAGAGCTGACGGTTTACCCGGATACTATGCTTCACATCCGGTGTATGAAATTCCGAAAACCACATTTCCATTTTCTTTACCTCCCTGCCAGAGTGTGTTTTAAAATTATTCCCGCAAGATGTGTGTCACAATTTGCAGACAGCCTTTTTTAGACATGCTCCAGCACATTTAACCGTAATATATCCGGATCTTCCGGACCTGTCATGTTGCATCCTTTTGCCTTGGCATATTCAATGTAATCCAGGATTTCCGGGGTGATCCGTTCCCCTGGAGCCAGAATTGGGATTCCCGGAGGATAACACATTACAAATTCACTGCATACCTTTCCTTCCGTTTCCCTGAGAGGAAGGCTGCATTTTTCTGCATAAAAAGCTTCCTGAGGGCTTGTTACTACCTGGGGATCAATATATTCCTGATCCAGCAATCCTGATTTATCCTTCTGAAAACGCCTGCGGATCTCCGCAAGGGCGCTTACCAACCGCTCTACTTCCTGGGCACGGTCTCCAATTGACAGATAAGCCAGAATATTTCCGATATCACCAAATTCGATCTGAATATCATACTCATCTCTCAGAATGTCGTAAACCTCAATTCCTGCAAGTCCGATATCCAGAGTATGTACACTTAATTTCGTAATGTCAAAATCAAAAACCGAATCTCCATTCACCAGTTCTTTTCCAAATGCGTAATAGCCGCCAATGGCGTTAATCTCTTCCCTTGCATATTCTGCCATATCTGCTACCTGATGGAAAATCTGACGTCCGCGCTGTGCAAGATTCCGCCGGGAAATGTCAAGACTTGACATCAGAAGATAGCTTCCGGAAGTAGTCTGGGTCAGGTTGATGATCTGACGGACATAGCCGGCATGGACGCCAGGTCCAGTCAGAAGAAGGCTGGACTGGGTCAGGCTTCCGCCGCTTTTATGCATGGATACAGATGCCATATCTGCACCAGCTGCCATTGCCGAAACCGGCAGGCCTCCTCCAAAATAAAAATGAGTCCCATGGGCTTCATCTGCCAGACACAGCATTCCTGCTTCATGAGCCATCCGCACAATTGCACGAAGATCACTGCAAATTCCATAATAGGTAGGATTGTTTACCAACACAGCTACTGCATTGGGATGCTCCTTAATTGCCTTTGCCACCTGCTCACGGCGCATTCCAAGAGAGATTCCGAGTCTCTGATCTACTTCCGGATTCACATAAACCGGAATTGCTCCGCACAGAACCAGCGCATTCAGCACGCTTCTGTGAACATTGCGGGGAAGAATGATCTCGTCCCCCCTCTTACAGGCAGTTAACACCATGGTCTGTACAGAGCTTGTAGTTCCGCCAACCATGAGAAAGGCGTGAGCTGCTCCAAAGGCATCAGCTGCCAGTTCTTCTGCCTCCCGGATCACAGATACAGGATGACAGAGATTATCAAGCGGCTTCATGCTGTTTACATCCACGCCTACACATTTCTGCCCCAGAAACTCAGTAAGCTCCGGATTTCCTCTTCCTCTTTTATGTCCTGGCACATCGAAGGGTACCACCCTCATGCGCCGGAAATTTTCCAGAGCCTCGTGAATTGGTGCACGATTCTGGTCCAGTTTAAAACGAGTTCTGTTCATTGCGTCTCCATTTCCAGTTCCTTTGTCTGTATAAAGAATCCTGTTTGCAGGATTCTCCGCCTGCAAAGGGGCGTCTCCAGCGCCATCTGCGCTTCCGCTGCAGTGGAATCCTACCCGGCAGAGCTTTTTATATAATAGGAAATTCCAACGTAATTTTCTATTACATAAAAAAAAGCAGGCTGCCTTAAAACCGCAAACCTGCTTGGATCATTCTTCCCGATTCTATCTCCATTGACTTATAATAAATATAAGAATCCTCGTATTTACATAAAATAGAAATCCGGATGATATATGTCAGAGTCTATATAGCAATCATACTTTTACTACTCTTATTGACCGTTTCACAAGTCTGCGCCTCAGGCGCATAGTGGTTATCAAAGGAACCAACTTATAAAATTTGAGCTTCTAACTCAATCAATAAGGCAACCAAAGTTACCATCAGCGGCAGTGGACCCGGCTGTCCGTATGGCCTTAACCCCAAATGGAGTGATCCAAAATAATTGCTTTGAAAAGACTCTTTCTTTGTCTTTCAAAATCTTTATAAGCATAGCACATATGAAAATGCATGTCAACTGTTTCATTTTATGATACCAGCAGATTGCGGAAATGATTTTCCAAACGCGCTCCTGTGCTGCAATGAAGGAAAGGCAAATATTTTTCTTGTCAAAACAAAATATTTTTCTAACATTTTCATTGAAATTTATGATCGTATATGATATTCTGTGTGTTAGTGTGTTTCTACACAGTACGAATGACCGTCATGCTCGTACATTTTATAGAAAATGTATAAGCAGGTTTTTCGTAACTCAGGAGAGTCTCTTCAAAAAAATTTATGGAAGAGCGCCGAAGGTGTACGCAGCATTTGTAATGCTGTTAATCTCTCAGGCAAAAGGATGGAGGAAAGAGAACATGTTTACACAAATCAACAACTTTATCACCTGGTTTGACGGAGTAGTCTGGGGACTTCCGTTAATCATTCTGATCCTGATCACAGGATTCCTTTTA
>NZ_JBDGDM010000086.1:0-7924 GCF_040908885.1 Ruminococcus sp. RTP21358st1_G6_RTP21358_211008 | reverse complement strand
CAGATCTTATCAAAAGGGAAAAACAGTTTGATAAGATCATGAAACTTTTCGGATATGCAAATCCTTACCGGATGCTGGGCCTCTGCCAGCAGATCGCGGATATCCAGGGAGAGACTTTGACTATAAACGTTCCGTTTCCTGAGGTATTTTATTATAAAATGTAAAGCTGAGACGAGATTTGTCAAGGTATGTTTTTGTAAAGGAGTGTGCAATTATGCTTTTATGTATTTCTTTCGAAATTCAGATGGAGTCATCTCATACTCTTTTTTGAAGACTTCCGAAAACTTGCTGGGGTTGTCGTAGCCCATTTTCATGGCGATTTCTGTAATGCTGCAGTCAGAATTCTGAAGCAGTACGGTTGCAGCCTGCATACGGTAGGATTTTATGTAGGCATAAATGGAACAGCCGAAAACTC
This sequence comes from Ruminococcus sp. RTP21358st1_G6_RTP21358_211008, assembly GCF_040908885.1. Classification (NCBI taxonomy): domain Bacteria; kingdom Bacillati; phylum Bacillota; class Clostridia; order Eubacteriales; family Oscillospiraceae; genus Ruminococcus; species Ruminococcus sp. RTP21358st1_G6_RTP21358_211008. Next base: position 7,509 of record NZ_JBDGDM010000086.1, on the reverse strand, counting down.
CCTTAAAACATGCTTTCATGGAAGTAAGAGGAATGTCAAATTGCTCGGACAATTGTTCAAGAGTGTAATGCTGGCGCAAATTGGAAACCATATACTTTTGAATTTCTTTTACTTTTTTTACCTGAGTATGTGCGAAATACGGAACTTTTACCTGGGTATTCTGTATTTTCTCAGTTCCAAGATAAAGGAGCAGTTCCAGGACCTTGACCTTCAGATAGGAAGCGTGCATATACGGCTTGGTGCAGTACAGTTCAGAAAAAATGTGGTTGATTTTATTTTGATTTCTAATTACAGCACAGGTACCATTTTTGCAAAAGCCGTTGGCAATGGAAAACAGATCAATGTCCAGTCCGCCTGTCATCTCGCCGATTTTTCGGATGACAGAGTCTGCTTTTTGTAAATCTATGGTGATGGAGATGCCGTGATAATGAGACAGCGGAAAGCTGGTTGAAACGGTCTGGTTGGAAAGAAGGTTGATGGCAAGATCACCGCTTCCAATATACTGATAAGTGCCGTTGGCAAATCTGCATTCAAAACGCCCTTCCCTGCAATGGTTCAGTTCCAGAACATCTGCGTGAGGCAGTTTATTCTGGTTCTGTCCATTGCTCATGTGAAAATCGTTATAAAAGAACTGGATGCCAGGCAAAATAATATATTGCGTGATGATTCCTTCTCCGGTTTCATTGTTCATTTTATAAATAGTACGGTTGTTTTTGCCCGTTGTTTTTTGAACTTTCTGGTCAAAAAAATCCGTTAACGGATGCTGTTCCATTTTTTCCTCTCTTACTGGTCCGCACTCTCGTACATGCAGGAAGTGGTGCCAATCTGATTGTCTGCATGCACACCATCAATTAAAATGTCTGCGTCGCAGCTTTCTATTACACTGCCCACTGCCCTGCCGGCAACGGTACCTGGTGTTACAGCACCGTCAATGGATCCTGTTACAGAACAGTTGGTAACTTTAAATACGGTTTCTTCTCCATAATAGTAAAGTCCGGTGCCAATAAGACCTCCTACATGGGTTGCTCCATCCGCTTTTATGGAAACAGTTATCTTGCAGTTATCAATTACGGACGGATAATTTTTCGTGGAAAATCCTTCTGTTTCCAGGCATACGTCTGGATTGGAGTGAGTGCCTGCGTAACCACAAAGACCGCCGATCGCATGGCCGCCATTTGCGCTTTCAATTGTGACATCAGCGGTGCAGTTGGTAATGGAATCCATCATTTCCAGACAGCCGCCGATTCCGCCAAGACCAACCGGTTCGTTTCCTTCTGCCTTTACAGTTCCGCTTGCGCTGCAGTTGTCAATGGTTCCGCCAAAACCGCCGCCGATGACCAGGCCACCACATTCTGCTACATCTGCCTGCACAATATGGTTTTCTTCAAATTCATTATCTCCAATTACGATGACGGTTACATTTTCTGCGGAGCAGTTGGTTACGGAATTGTTGTTGCCTCCTACAATTCCGCCAGTGCAGTTGTTGCCTGTAATTACGGAGTTTCCTTTTAAGGTTACGTGATCCACTGATCCCATGTTGTATCCTACAACGCCGCCAATAGCCAGAGAGGTGCCATCTGTTACGGTTACTTCTGCATTTTCCACTGTCAGATTTTTGACTTCGCCGCAGTTTACGCCGAAAAGACCAGCCCCGCAGTTGTATTTGTCAGATTCATATTTTAAATTTGAAATTGTGTGATCTCCGCCGTCAAAGGAGCCCAGAAACAAGGTGGAATGGTTTTCCATGTCATTCATATTGCCGATGGGTTCCCAGTCAATGCCTGTAAGATCAAGATCATTTGTCAGAAGAAAATAAGTATCCGCATAACCTGCGTTTGAGCCGTCATTTACATTAGCGGCAAATGTCAGGAAAGAATCTGTCGAGGAAATCTGGTACGGATCTTCCTGGGTGCCACTGCCGCCGTCATAAGAGCATTCAGATGCGGTGCTTACTGCTTCTTCTGCAAATACGGTACTGGTTAATCCGGCAGATAAGGTAGTTGACATGGTAAGTGCTAATAAAACAGAAACGAACTTCTTTTTCATTGTGTGCCTCCTGAGTTATATAATAGTTAGTTACTTCTAACAATAACCATACCATTTCTTACAGGGTCACACCACTCCATTTGGACGATAACCACTCTGCTTAGACAGATTCTTTTGCGGAAATACGGTATTAGTTATTACTTACCGCTATTTTACCACAATTGTGGTCGGGGAATAAAAAATTTTCTTGAATTAAAAAACTGTAACAATAAACCATAGGAGTTTATCATTACAGTTTTTATTATCTTATTAGAGCAATTCCAACAGCTGCGGGATATTCTTTTTCCCAAATGTTACCTGATCCTGGTTGATTATCAGGCAGGGGACGCTCATAACGTTGTATTTTTCCTTTAAATCCGGGAAATGGGCGATGTCGTATACTTCTGCTGTTACAAGGAGATTTAAGGAGGCAATCCTCTGGGCTGCCACTACCAGATCCGGGCACATGGTACAGGAAAGGGATACCAGGATCTGCATGTGCACCTTATGGTCGATAGCGAGGATACGTTCTCTGATGGCAGGGTCAAGGGGCTGCCCTGGTCCTGCGGCGTTGTATAATCCCAGGATAAAAGAGGTAAACTCGTGTCCCCCTGGCACGCCGTGGAAAGCTAATCCAGTCTTTTCCCCGGAGGCAGTCAGCACTTCTACAAAAGGCAGCAAGGCAGCAGAATCCGAAGCAGAGTCCGCTTCCTGTACGGTCAGTTTGTCTGTATATTTCTCCAGTTCTGTCATATAGCCTTTCAATTCCTGGCTGACGGGACGGGAATCCAGATGCAGGTCAAGTTGCAGGTTTCCCTCCATTCTGGAAAATACAACATTCAGCTGGTTTATGATATCCTGTGAAAAAATACCGGCTGAGGATTTCCCTTCTGTTTCTTTTCCTGCGGGCGATTCCTTGTGAACTTCGGCCTCTTTTTTGATTGGCTTTTCCGGGTGGATTCCGGTTTTCCCCTGCATGGCTGCGGCATATTTTTCCAGCTCTGTGGCAGCTGTGGCACCATCTCCCACTGCAGTTACCACCTGGCGGAGATTTTTCTGGCATACATCTCCGGCTGCGTAAATTCCCGGACAGCTGGTCTTCTGGGTTCGGTCCGTTTCCACATATCCATGGGAATCCAGAGCAATCAGGTCTTTTACCAGATCCGTATTTGGCGCGTAGCCTGCAAATACAAATACGCCAAAGGTGTCATCTGCAGAATCGAAAATGGTTTCTTCTCCAGTGTTTTTATTTTTGTAGCAGATCTTTCGCAGCGTGTGGTCACCCTCCACATAGACAACCTCTGTATTGGTTAAAACTGTGATCTTAGGGTGATTTTTGGCGGCTTCCGCTACCGCTTCTGCGCAGGAAAAATCATTTCCACGGATTAAAATAGTTACATGGCTTGCATATTTTGTCAAAAATACGCTTTCTTCTGCTGCAGCAAACCCGCCGCCAACTACGAAAATTTCTTTTCCACGGAAAAATTCTCCGTCACAGGTGGCACAATAGGCTACTCCGTGACCGCGAAACTTGGCCTCACCTGGAAAACCGATCATTCTTGGATGGGCTCCTGTTGCGAGCAGGATTCCAAAGCTTTTGTAGGAACCTTTATCGGTGGTTGTTTCCCAGATTTCTGCGCCGGATGCTTCTTCTGCTTTTTTTAGGCTGACAACATCCCCAAGCAAAAACTCTGCTCCGAAATGTTCCGCCTGTTTCTGCATGGCCTGGGTCAGTTCTTTCCCACTGGTTTTCATGACGCCTGGATAGTTTACCACTTCATCGGTAATGGTAATCTGGCCGCCGAATTTTTCCTTCTCAATTACCAGAACACGGTAGCAGGCGCGAGCCAGATATAAGGCAGCTGTCAGACCGGCAGGACCTCCTCCGATCACAACTACATCATAGAAATTTTCGTTCGACATTAAAGCATACCTACCAGATCAAGACTTGGCTTCAGAGTTTCGGCTCCTGGCTGCCATTTTGCCGGGCACACCTGGTCTCCGTGTTCTGCTACAAACTGGCTTGCCTGGAGACGGCGGAAAAGTTCATCTGCATTGCGTCCTACATTGCCGGCATTTACTTCATAAACCACGATCTTGCCTTCCGGGTTTACAATGAAGCTTCCTCTTTCTGCCATTCCGTCAGATTCGATCAGCACTTCAAAATCCTTGCAGAGTGCGTGGGTAGGATCTGCCAGCATTGGATAAGTGATCTTACCGATTCTTTCAGAGGAATCATGCCATGCTTTGTGGACAAAATGGGAGTCTGTAGAAACAGAGTAGATTTCGCAGCCAGCAGCCTGGAAATCAGAATATTTATTCTGCAGATCCTCCAGCTCGGTAGGGCATACAAAGGTAAAGTCGGCCGGATAGAAGAAAAATACGCTCCATTTTCCCAGAATATCGGCCTTGGTCACGGTTTTAAACTCCCCATTCTGATAAGCCTGAACAGAAAAATCACTTACTTCTTTATTGATCATTGACATTTTAAAATTCCTCCTTTTTTTGTAATAAGCATTCCCTGGAATGCAGGTATTAATGCAAGTTAGGCAAAACTAACCTTGTCTGCAATATATCATTTCTTTCTGGTGATGTCAATGAATTTTACGTAAGTGAATATCATTCTCAACAAGAATAATTACAATTTAGCAATACCACACTACAGTGCAGACAACCGTTCAAAAATATATTCCTTCTCTGACGACAAATCTTCTCTAAACCTATAGCCCAGTCTGTTAAATTTTTGTATATCAGCTGGATTTTCAATCCCTCTTTCTGCCATAAATCTGACCATTTCACCACGGGCCATTTTTGCATAAGTACCTTTTGTTACTAGCTTTTCTCCGGATAATTCACAAAATGTAATCGTTATATACGTATCTTTCGGTGACAGATATTTTTCTATGCATTTCGAATATTCCTTTGATGCCAGATTAATAATGATCTGGCTGTCATCAATGATGGACTTATACAGCATGTCTCCCCAATAGTCATACAAATTCCGGGTATTTCCTATTGTAACCTTTGCCTGCATTTCCAGACGATATGGTCTCACACCGTCCAGTGGCTTTAGGCTTCCATAAAATGCGGATAAGATTCTAAGATGCTTTTGGATATACTCAAATTGTCCGTATTCAAACACTGCTGGTGCCATATACTGGAATGCAATTCCCTCATAGGACAAAATAGCAGGAGTAAGCATGTGATAAAGATCCATATTTTCTAATCTTTCAAAGTTCTGCCTGGCAATCTTGTCATTGCATTTCCAGATTGCCTTCAGTTTATCTTTTTCCAGACCCTTCATCCAACTTAGTATCTCAGTTGTCTTATCAAGAAAATTCGGCATTCCCACTGGTGCTATGCTGTCCGTATCTGTAACCATCTTTTTTGCTGGTGATAATATAATCTTCATCACGTCAATTCCTTCAGCATATTTTCAGGATCATCTGCCGCTTTCACTTTATCATTTGCCTTTATGATAATTTCATTCTCATCAATCAGATATGTTGTCCGGACTACTCCCATAGAAACTTTTCCATAATTCTTCTTTTCTTTCCAGACGTCATATGCTTCAATCACTTTACGCTCCGGATCTGCCAATAAAGTAAATGCCAGTCCGTATTTTTCTTCAAATCTCTTATGGGAAGCTACAGAATCCTTACTAACACCAAGGATAACAGCTCCTTTTTCTGTAAACAAAGGATACCTTTCTGAAAATCCACATGCCTGTTTCGTACAGCCAGCTGTATTATCTTTCGGGTAAAAATATAAAATCACTTTCTTTCCGGCATAATCGCTTAACTTATGCATGTTTCCATTCTGATCCGGCAACTCAAAATCAGGGGCTTTTGTTCCTGTTTCCAACATTTTTTAATCCTCCGTTTCTGTAGCTTCCGCTTTCTTTCTTGTTTTTTTACTGCCAGAAATCATTTTATGTCCTGTATAGATAGACATTATCATACAAAGCAGAGAGCTTAATGCGAAATATTTATGGCTTGATTTTAAACCTTTGTAACCGGTATAAAAAGCTCCGATTATTGTAATAAGTGCTCCGATAGACCAATATTTATGTGCTTTCATACAATACCCCCATAAAATATAATGTATTAAAATTTTATTGTCTGCCTGCTGCTGTATCCATTTTTCTTAAATTCAGAAAAAAGTACTTCCATTTTAACTGGTGTTACACAGATAAGGTTCATTGGCGAAGCCAGTTTCTTTAATGTTTCTACTGGAAGCTTCTTAATCTTTGCATGTTTATTATATGTATCGGAAAAAGGTTCCACAAGATCTGCCTTTCCTATTACCTGTATGCTTTTCAAATTGTCCGCTCCATCATACTTATCATAAATGGCCAGACATACATTTTCATTTTTCTCAAGACCAATAAACTTTTCGCCACCTTCTGAAAACATCCAAAACTTCCCATCATGGTAGCTATACTCAATTGGGGTACATCTTACATAATCCCCAGTTCCAGTCGCAAGTGCACAAGTATTGTTGGAATTGATATATTCCAATACTGTCTTTTTCAGCTTTTCTTCCGGCATAGCATTCTGTTTTTTATTCTTCCAATAATCTGCTGCTTTCTTAAATTGATCATGTGTCACAAAACCGCCTCCAGACATAACACTTTTAATAGTATTCTTTATTAATATTGATAATGGGGCTGTCCCGACAGCCCCATTTATAATGATTTCAGTTATTTTGTTACACACAAAGTTTCATCAATCCATTTCTGGACATCTTTTTCACTTACCTTAACCAAACGAGCAATCATCTTTACGTCCATGCCCTCTTCTGCCATGGAAAGGGCTGTTTCTTTTGCTTTTTTGAGTTCACCACGTTTCTCTCCGCTTTCCATTCCCTCACTATAGATTTTCTCCATTTCATGGCACATAAGTTCAACCCCTTTCTGTGTCTCCTTCAATTCATATACTCGTTTTGCAAGAATCGGACTGTGCATCTCATCTGCCTTTTTACAGTGTAAATCATGCATTAGCTTTCCAAGTTCTGTATCATCCTGTTTCCTGGAATTTACATATATGATATGTGCTTCATCTTGAAAAGCTTCATTTAATTCTTTGATTTGCCGGTCAATGTGGTAAATGGGAAGTCCATATCCAAGAATATCGTCCCTGGTAATAAAAATCACATAGCTTTCCGGCAGTTCCTCAAAATCCTGTCCGGGATTTAAGGTATTCATATCCATCAGTCCACTATGGTACCGGGCTCTTTTTGGGGAAGCTCCTTCATTATCCTGCTGGATTTCCACATCAAATTGTTTGCCGGCAGAATCCCTGGCAACGCAGTCCATTACTGCAGATCGCCCTTGCAAATTTTTATAATCTTTTTGGATTACCTGATCAATCACGTATAAATCCTGTTTCTCCATAATGACCTGCAGAACATATTCCAGACATTCTCTTTTCTTGAACACGTTTCGCATAAATATATCACTCATGAGTGTAAAATTCTTAATAA
>NZ_JBDGDM010000085.1:0-8365 GCF_040908885.1 Ruminococcus sp. RTP21358st1_G6_RTP21358_211008 | reverse complement strand
ATTCCATTAGGATGTAACATGTATGTAGTTTTGAAGGTACAGAACGGAAACGGTAGCCGGTTGGTTATCGTTTTTTTTGTGTGTATGTTCCTATTGCAAAATTTTCTCATTTGTTTACATTTACCTATTGCATTATTTGAAAATATGTAGTAACTTAGTATCTACCACGCTGTAATCACAGAACAAATATTCTGTTTTACAGTTTGGAAATGAAGGGGGAAATCGATAAATGGAAAACACAGTAACTAAGCCTGGATTCCGGAAGAAATTTCTGGGAGATAAGGCCTTTTACAAAATGGTACTTGCAATTGCAATACCCATTATGATACAGAATGGTATCACTAATTTTGTCAGTCTTCTGGACAATATTATGATCGGAAGGATTGGCACAGAGCAAATGTCAGGGGCAGCCATTGTAAATCAGCTTCTTTTTGTATATAATCTTTGTCTGTTTGGAGGCGTGTCCGGTGCTGGAATTTTTACAGCTCAGTACGCAGGCCAGAAGGATCATGAAGGTGTGCGCCAGACATTTCGCTACAAATTATGGCTGGTAATTGCGCTCACAATTATAACAATATTGATTTTAATGTGCTCAGGAGAAAACCTGATCGGCATGTATCTGAAAGGCGAAGGAAGTGCAGCAGCACTGGAGGCTACGAGCAGATATGGAATGCAGTATCTGTGGATCATGGTTATTGGATTGCCGCCATTTATGATTAGTCAGGCATACTCCAGTACTCTTCGCGAATGCGGAGAGACTGTTCAGCCTATGAAGGCGGGAGTTACTGCAGTACTTGTGAATCTTGTATTCAACTATCTTCTTATTTATGGTAAATTTGGTTTTCCGGAGCTGGGGGTACAGGGAGCCGCTATTGCGACTGTTCTTTCCCGCTATGTGGAGGCTGCAATTATAATTATATGGTCACATACCCACACAGAGAAAATGCCTTTTGCCAAAGGGCTTTACAGTACGCTGAAGGTACCAGCTAATTTAACAAAGAAGATTTTGATCAAAGGAACTCCGCTGCTGCTTAATGAGACTCTCTGGGCAGCTGGAATGGCGATTCTTACCCAGTGCTATTCTATTCGGGGATTAAACGTAGTAGCTGCACAGAATATTGCAAATACCATTAATAATGTTTTTAATGTCGTATTCATCGCTTTGGGAGACTCTGTTGCCATTGTAGTGGGACAGCTGTTAGGCGCGGGAAATATGAAGAAGGCCAGAGATACAGATAATAAGATGATTGCATTTTCTGTTATGTGCTGCACTGGAGTGGCATTAGTCATGCTGATTGTCGCACCATTTTTCCCAAAGCTGTATAACACCAATCTGGATGCGCAGGAACTGGCGAAATACTTTATTATGATCATGGCAATTTTTATGCCGCAGAACGCATTCCTGCATGCTTCATATTTTACCTTGCGTTCCGGTGGAAAAACGATCATTACATTTTTATTTGACAGTGTATTTGTGTGGTGTGTCAGTGTACCAATTGCGTATTGCCTCAGTCGCTTCACAGGTTTACACGTGTTGGCTGTTTTTGCCATGGTACAGGTGGGAGATATTTTGAAGTGTATTGTGGGGGTTGTGCTGGTTAAGAAAGGTGTATGGATGCAGAATATTGTTTCCGGAAAATAGGCGTGGAATGCCTGATAATTATTTTGCAAATAGAGTTTTTTGTTAACCGAATGACTTATCTGGAGCGTGTTTGAAAAAGGCTTTTTCAAATGAGCTCTAAGAAAAAATGCTTTTAATTTATTCAAACAGCAGTTCAGCAGCTGCGTAAATAAATTAAAAGCATTTTTATTATCCATGGGTATTTTAAAGAGAAAGCAGTTCCCCTGTCCGTGTCACATTATATCCGGTCTGTCCCTGAAGAATCGTTCGGAAATCTTCAGACCGTACAATTTCAAGAAGAGCAGAGAATCCAGGCTGGGAAAGGGCTTCCGTTTCCATGACCAGATACATAGGAAGTGTCTGAAGCGGAATAAAATCTAGAAGTCCGGACTGGTGTGCTGCGTATTCTTCTCCAAGAGCTGAATCTGCCTTGTGCGTAGCAATAGCTGCGGCAGTGGAAATATCAGATACCAGTTCAATATGGTAACCAGATATGCTGGCTGGCGAAATTTTTTCTGAGAAAAGAAACTGGTCCAGGTAAATCCGTGGTGTACTTCCTTTTTCTCGATTGGCAATCTTTATGTCTTTACAGGCGAAATCCATCAGACCTGAAAGCTTCAAAGGGTTTCCAGAAGGAACATAAAGCCCTATGGAATACTCATAAAGGCATAAAAGAGAAAGCTGTACACCTGGGACAAGGCTGCGGATATGTTCCAGATCCAGACTTGCACATGCTACGTGAGCCTTTTTGAAATAAAGAGAATACAGGCTGTTGTAGCTGTTCATAAAGGATTGAAGGACTGGAATCCCCTGAGGGTGAATGGACATCTGGCTGATCAGAAGTTCGAGAGCCGGGGAAAACTGTCCGCAAAGGATCAGTCCGCTGGAGTGGAGAAGATAATCCCTCTTCAAAAGGGAACTTTCTGGAGGAAGTTCCGGAATCTGCAGATTTCCGTTAGGGGTACTGGAAGAAGCGGCTTTCTGATCTGGCATGTTATTGCCGGAACCGGAACGCTCCAGGTATTGTTTCAGCTGCTGCTCGCTGATGCGAAGCTGTTTTCCTACTTTAGAAGAATATAATTCTCCACGTTTGATCAATTCATAAACCGTGGTCTTCTTAATTTGAAGCTTGTCTGCAATTTCCTGAGCAGTATAAAGTTTATTCATCAATTCCCACCATAACGTTGGTTGCCTTAATGACTGCGTAAGCGTCAGAGCCAACTTCAAGTCCAAGTTCTTCTACAGCTGCACAGGAAATAGTAGCTGTGATAATGTTGCCGCCTCCGATATCAATTGTGACGATAGAGTTAACGGCTCCCTTATTGATATTGATAACTTTTCCTTTTAACTGATTGCGTGCACTTAATTTCATATTTAAATCCTCTTTTCATTATTTATTACAAAATTCCTGAACGACAGCCGTGTATTCATTATGTCTATATGCTGAATGGATGGATATCAGACAGATCGGGACATATGAGCAAGTAGGAGATTAGACAGGAGTATGAACGTGTTCCATAGCTGAGAAGCAGCTGCCTTTTGTATTTATTATTGGTAGTATTTAAATATCATAGCATGTTGGAAAGAAAATAACAAGGAGTGTTTCGTTGGAGAAAAAATGAAAAATAAAAAAATTTGTGTGAACTAATAAAAATTGCACAAACAATGCAGATTCAAATTGACATAGCAAATGAAATTAAGTATAATGAATGAAACTGAATAAAACATAACAAAACACAACAAAATACAACAAGAATGGAGGGCGTGAAATGAAAAAAAGAGTTTTTGCAGCACTTATGGCTGGTGTTATGGGAACTATGATGTTTGGAACTACTTTCGTATCTGCTGAAGCAGAGACACCGGAACTGAAAGGTGAGGTTTACGCATTTATTGCAGCCAGCCTGAATAACGCCATGGAAGAGATTCAGAAGAATTTTAATGAAACTTATCCGGATGTTGAGATTCTTTACAATGCAGACAGTTCAGGAACTTTGCAGACTCAGATTGAGGAAGGCGCCCGCTGCGATATTTTCTTTTCAGCTGCTACGAAGCAGATGGATGCACTGGTTGACGAGGGGATTGCTGACAAGGATTCTGTAGTGAATCTTCTTGAGAATAAAGTTGTTCTCATTAAACCAAAGGGGGGAGAGACCAAGGTAACCGGATTTGAGAACATTCCAGATGCTGCAAACCTTGCCCTTGCCGGAGAGGATGTTCCGGTTGGACAGTATTCACGCGAGATTTTTGATAATCTTGGAATTACAGATGAAGTAAACAAGATGGAGATCAACGAGGGTAAGAATGTTACAGATGTACTTGCATCTGTAAGTGAGGGCAGTAATGAGGTTGGTATCGTATATGCTACGGATGCGGCTTCTGTGGCAGATTCTGTTGAGGTTATTGCAGAGGCACCGGAGGGAAGCATTAAAACACCTGTACTTTACCCTGCCGGAATGGTAGAAGATAAAGAAGCAAGTGATGATGATAAAGCAGCAGCAGAAGTATTTCTTGAGTACCTTCAGTCTGATGAAGCTCTTGAAGTATTTGAGAAATATGGATTTGTAGCTTATGTAAATGACGAGAAAACGGATGACACGGCAGCCGCTGAAGAGACCGCAGAGCCGACAGAGGAAGCATCTGAAGACACTGCAGAATAAAGGATAATAATATGGGAGAATTTCTCAGTGAAATAAACTGGAGTCCTTTGTGGATTTCTTTGAAAACCGGTATGGCAGCAACTATATTTGCTTTTTTTCTGGGAGTATTCTGTGCAAGGAAGATCATGAAACTGAAACCGGGAGCAAGGGCAGTGCTGGATGGGATTCTGACAATGCCTCTTGTTCTGCCGCCTACAGTAGCCGGATTCTGCCTGCTTTTGCTTTTTAGCCTGAAAAGGCCTTTCGGAAGTTTTCTGCTGGATAATTTTGACATTAAAGTAGTTCAGACATGGATCGGATGTGTGATCGCAGCTTCTGTGATCGCGTTTCCACTGATGTATCGAAATGCCAGGGCGGCCTTTGAGCAGGTGGATGTGAACTTGATCTATGCAGGAAGAACTCTGGGAATGAGTGAAAGCCGGATATTCTGGAAGGTAATTATACCTGCAGCAGGACCTGGAATTGCTTCCGGTACTGTACTGGCTTTTGCCCGTGCCATTGGAGAATATGGAGCAACCTCCATGCTTGCCGGCAATATCCTTGGAAAGACAAGGACGGTTTCTGTTGCAATTGCATCAGAGACTGCAGCTGGAAATTATGATATGGCAGGTTTCTGGGTCGTAGTGATCATATTGATCTCATTTCTGGTGGTTGCAGCAATTAATATTGCTTCCGGCAGAGGAATGCAGACCAGAAGGTGGATATAATGGCGATTGAACTTGATATTCAGAAAAATTTTAAAGGTTTTTCCCTGGATGTAAGACTGAAGGGGCAGGATGGATCTATAGGGATCCTGGGCGCTTCCGGAAGCGGAAAGAGTATGACTCTTCGCAGTATTGCCGGAATTGAAACTCCGGATTCCGGAAGAATCATTATTAACGGGAAGACTGTTTTTGATTCTGAGGCAAAAATTAATTTAAAGCCTCAGGAGAGAAGAGTTGGATACCTGTTTCAGAATTATGCCCTTTTCCCAACTATGACTGTGGAAAAGAATATTGCCTGCGGGTATCGAGGGGAAAAAAGCAAGCTTTCACAGAAGGTTGCAGATTACATAAAAAGATATCATTTGGAGGGACTGGAAAAGCATTTTCCGTCGCAGCTTTCTGGCGGTCAGCAGCAGCGGGTGGCTCTTGCGCGTATGATGATCGGAGAGCCGGAGGTGATTCTTCTGGATGAACCTTTTTCTGCGCTGGATGGGTATCTGAAGGATATTTTGCAGCGTGATATGCAGAATTTTTTGAAAGATTACAAAGGCGATATGATCATGGTAACTCACAGTAGGGATGAGGCATATAAATTCTGCAGTCAGCTGACCCTGTTGAATAATGGAAAAGATATTCTTACTGGTGAGACCAGGGATATTTTCGAAAATCCTCAGTATCTGGAGGCTGCAAGGCTGACTGGATGTAAGAATTTTTCTGCAGTGCAGAAGATGGGCAGCCATGAGGTTTATGCATTGGATTGGGAGCTTATGCTTCGTTCAGAACAGGAAGTGACAGAGGATATTACCCATGTTGGAATCCGGGGACATTGGATGAGGCCGGCAACTAAGGCTGGTGAGAATACCATGGAAGTGCAGGTTGAGGAGTATATTGAAAATACTTTTGAGCATCAGTATCTGTTTCGTAATAAAGGGGCTGCAGAAAGCGGCACTTTGTGGTGGATGTGCCAGAAAAAGAATTTCCAGGAAACTGCAAAGGACAATATCCCAAAGTATCTGTATTTTCCACCAGAGCATGTGATGTTGTTGAAGAAATAAAACAAGGTGGTTCTGAATGAATAATAAAGGAATATGAGACAGCATGGAATGGTTTGCTGTTTCATATTCCTTATTTTGTATTGCGAAGTCTGCAGAAGACGGATAGTAGAAGAATGTCTTTATTTCAGATATGTTTTAGAACTTTTTTTAAACAAGCTCTGATGCTGCGATAAAAAAACGCCGGAAACCTTGAATTACAAGATTTCTGACGCTTAAGAGCAGGGGATGAGAGAATCGAACTCCCACCAAAGGTTTTGGAGACCCCTATCATACCATTTGACCAATCCCCTATGTTTTGTTTCTGTTGCAATTATACATACAAAAGGAACAGTTGTCAAGGCAAAATTAATAAAATTTGCACGAAAACAATTATGAAACGGAGATGGAGGGATTTGAACCCTCGCACCAGTTGCCCGGCCTACCGCATTTCGAGTGCGGACCCTTCAGCCACTTGGGTACATCTCCATGACATTTTCCATTATATCGGGGGATTGGATAAAGGTCAATCTTTTTTTTATTGACGTAAAAAGAATAGTGTAATAATATGAATGGAAAGCAAAATACGAGGAGACCAGTTATGAGTGACAAAAAGACATCCATAGAGAATGCAGTAGAGCGTCTGACTGCCAATTACCGTAAGGAAGAGCTGTTTCTGACAAAGAGTGGAAGACATCTACCAGTCCGTGCAGCGATTATTAATATTGTGAAAGAAATGAGATCAGTTATTTTTCCGGGATATTTCGATATTGATTCGGGAGCAGCCGTTTTTCCGGAACATTATACCGGATATCTGCTCAATGACCTGTTTGACCGTATGCAGGCACAGATCGAGACGGCTTTTCTGTATGTTGGCGAGGATATGACCAGTGCATGTGGCAAGGCAGCACAGGTAACCTCCAGATTTTTTGAGCAGCTTCCGGAAGTGCAGGAGATGTTGCTGAAAGATGTGCAGGCTGGCTTTGATGGTGACCCGGCTGCGAAGAGTAAAGAGGAGATTATTTTCTCCTATCCGGGATTTCTGGCAATTTATGTGTATCGTCTGGCACACATCCTTTATCTGGAGGAGGTTCCGTTTATCCCAAGGATTATGACAGAGTATGCTCATGACCACACAGGAATAGATATTAACCCAGGTGCTACGATTGGGGAATATTTCTTTATTGACCATGGAACTGGCGTAGTAATCGGTGAAACGACTACTATTGGAAATAATGTGAAGCTGTATCAGGGAGTTACCCTTGGCGCTCTTTCTACAAGAAAAGGACAGCAGCTTTCTGGTGTGAAGCGTCATCCTACTATTGAAGATAATGTGACCATTTATTCCAATTCTTCTGTACTTGGTGGAGAAACTGTGATTGGGGAGAATACGATCATCGGCGGAAACACATTTATTACAGAATCGATACCTGCAAACTCCAAGGTAAGTGCAAAGAGTCCGGAGCTGGTGATCAAGAAGCCGCGTACACATGTGGAAGCTTCCAATGTCTGGGACTGGGAAAATTAACGGAATAAAAAGAAAATGGCAGTCAACAGAACAGGCACGGTGGTATTTTAGAAAATATCATTTCTGGAAAAACAGAAAGTCGTAGTGTGAATCTGGTAACATGCATCGCTTTGAATATGGTGAACCGTGTAACTGTTGACTGCTCCAGAGCATGTTTGAAAAATCATTCCCCAATCTGCACGCCCCACTTTGCGGTATATTTCGCCCGAATTCAGTTGTCGTAGCCCGCTACGGCGCTTTCATCCGGGCAAAATCTCCCACAAATTGTGACGTACATCTTGCAGAAAGCTTTTTTGAAGCATGCTCTGGAAAACTCTCATGAAAAATATTTGTATCATAATTTTTTTAGTGTGAATGCGTTAACAGACAAGAATATTGCATGAATCTTAGGAACAAAAGAAAAAATTAAAAAATTTCAAAAAAGTTGTTGACAAACATTCCAACATCAGATATACTAATCTTCGTTGTGACAGACAAGCACAAATGTGCGGGTGTAGTTCAATGGTAGAACACCAGCCTTCCAAGCTGGATACGTGGGTTCGATTCCCATCACCCGCTTATGCGATAGTGGCGTAGTTGGTAACGCGCGACCTTGCCAAGGTCGAGACCGCGGGTTCGAGCCCCGTCTATCGCTCTTCTGACAAATGTCAGGTAAACACATCTGAATATGATGTGCGGGTGTAGTTCAATGGTAGAACACCAGCCTTCCAAGCTGGATACGTGGGTTCGATTCCCATCACCCGCTTGTGCGATAGTGGCGTAGTTGGTAACGCGCGACCTTGCCAAGGTCGAGACCGCGGGTTCGAGCCCCGTCTATCGCTCTT
>NZ_JBDGDM010000084.1:0-8778 GCF_040908885.1 Ruminococcus sp. RTP21358st1_G6_RTP21358_211008 | reverse complement strand
AGTAATTCCACTGCTTTTTAATAAAAATAAAACTGCGCCACAGCCTTGGCAGGCCATCGCGCAGCGATTTTGTTCAAACGTGATTTTTGTGTTAAGATAGTAATGAAAAACGTGAGAAAATTGCGAATAAAAGCTTATAAAACGTGATGACTTTTCTTGAAGGGGTGAGACTATGTATTTTAGGACGATAAGCGGGAATCCTCGGCAATTCAATTACCGAGATGAAAGCGTAGAATTGTGCATATCTGCACATTGAAATAATATAATAATCTCTTTACTCTTTGATATTAAGCTCTTTGATATTAATGCCGTAACCGGCATACAACAAGTCGAAAATATGTTCGGTTTTCATTGCATGTTTCAATTCATTATGTTATACTATATGTATGAAAGAAAATCTAATACATTATAGAACTTGTGTATGTAATATTAACTACCATATGGTATGGTCGGTGAAATACCGACGGAAGATATTAACCCCAGATATTGAGGAATACCTTCAGGAACTGGTGCAGCAGATTGCTGAGGATAAGGGCTTTACTGTTCATTTATTTGAATGTGGTGAAGGAGACCATGTCCATTGCTTTGTATCAGCTCCACCAAAGCTGTCTATAACAGCAATTGTCAAGTATCTGAAAGGGATCACCGGCAGAAAATTATTCGAACGTTTTCCGGAAATAAGAAACCAGCTGTGGAAGGGAGAGCTATGGAATCATTCCTATTATGTGGAAACAATCGGGTCTGTATCTGAAGAAAATATCCGCCGTTATATTGAACATCAGAGCAAATCGTATTAAATCAAGGTGAAGGGTAAATTTTTATCTGCATAGCTGCTGGAAGGGGGAAAGAGGAATGCTGCTGTCACACAGGACATCTGTAAAAATCCGGCCGGAATATTCCAACATTATAGGACATATGTGTTATGCAGCTTCCAAACTCTGGAATGTCTGCAACTATGAACGCCATCATTATAAAGAACTGGGACTGGAAAAGTATCCTGACTGGTATTATCAGAAAAAAGCACATAAAGAAAATCTGTGGTATAAACAGCTTCCGTCACAGACAGCGCAGGAGACCTGCAAGCAGCTGGACAAGGCATGGAAATCTTTTTATGTCCTGAAAAAGACCGGAGGAATCAAAGCTCCAAATCCGCCCCGTTTTAAACAGGACAATATCCCGGTTACATACATGCAGATGGGGATCCGGCATGAGAAAGGTTCAGATCAATTGCGTCTGTCGCTGCCAAAAGATCTGAAAAGCTATATGGAAGAAACATACGGGATCCATGAAAAATTTCTATATCTTGAAAATAAGATTTTCAGGGACATGGATCATATAAAACAGCTGCGGATCTATCCGCCGGAAAATGGAACATGTGACCTTATTGTTATCTATGAGATTGAAGAGCCGGAACAGCTTTCTCAGAATGGACATTATTTATCTGTTGATCTTGGGCTTCATAATCTGATGACCTGTTATGATTCCGGAAATGGCCGGACTTTTATCCTGGGAAGGAAATATCTTTCGTTGGAAAGATATTTTCATAAAGAGATTGCCAGAGTACAGTCTGTATGGTATGCACAGCAGTCGGAAAGAGGGATAAAATATCCAAGATCATCGAAACATATCCAGAGGCTTTACAGGAAAAAGCAGAATGCAGTGAAGGATTATCTTCATAAAGTGACCAGATGGATTGCAGAATACTGCAGAAAAGAAGACATCCGCTGTGTGGTTGTGGGAGACATCCGAAACATCCGCAAAGAAAATGATATGGGGCATAAGACCAACCAGAAGTTACACGAACTGCCATATAACAAGCTGTATATCATGCTGGAATATAAGCTGAAACTGTATGGAATACAATTGATAAAACGGGAAGAAAACTATACCAGCCAGTGCAGTCCGTTAGCACCAGAAGTATCAAAAAGATATGCAGAAGCATCAAACCGAAAAGAACGGGGCATATATATAACCAACGGAGTAAGATATAATGCCGATGCAGTAGGAGCATTTAATATCCTGCGGAAATATCTTTCCGTATCCGGAAAGCAGAAGGAACTGTCCGTAACCGGACTAAAAAATCCAGAAATAATAAAAGTAGCTGTATAGCCGAAAGGCAAGCAGTATTGGTGTCATGGACGCACCCTGAAAAAAGGCGGTATCCCGCCAGATTTCAGATACTCTGGTAACTTAGTTGCCGAGTAGTTCACGAGAAAGGTAGATAGTTATTTAAGACAGTGGAAGGATAAAGAAAACAGGCTTCCGCTAATCATTAAAGGTGCAAGACAGATTGGGAAAACGGAATCTATTGTTCATTTTGCAAGTGAAAATTATGAGAATATAGTTTTTATAAATTTTGTGCTGGAGGGGCAGTATAAAACTATATTAAGTGACGGATATTGCCACTTCTTTGAAGGCTTTTAAGCTGGATGGAAGATTTGATGTAATTTGCAGCGGATCTCTACTTGGAATTAACTATAAAAAGATCCACAGCAATAGCGTTGGCTATAAAACAGATTACGAAATGTTTTCCATGGATTTTGAGGAGTTTCTCTGGGCAAAGGGTTACTCAGATTTACACATCGAACAGATCCTGGAACATATGTGTTCTGGGAAAGCATTTTCTGATACAGAGCTGTCTGTTTACAAAAAAATGTTTCTTGAATATTGCGTGCTTGGGGGCATGCCAGCAGTGATCAGACAATATATAGAAACGAATACATTTTCTGATACTTTGGAAATTCAGCATCAGATTCAATTAGATTATGAAGAAGATATCAGAAAATATGCAGAAGGGTTAGACCAAACGAAGATTGCCAGTGTATATCGAAGCGTTCCGGTACAGCTGGCAAAAGAGAATAAAAAATTCCAGTTGAGTAAAATTGAGAAAAACGCAAGAAGCAGAGAGTATTCGGGCTGTATTGACTGGCTTAAGGATGCGGGAGTTGTTTCTGTCTGCTACTGTCTGGAATATCCGGAATTGCCGTTAAAAGGAAATTATGATGAATTGAAGTTTAAGCTGTACTATCCAGACACTGGCCTGCTAATTGCCTCTTTAGATGAAGAAGCGCAGGAAGATTTACGTGCAAATAAAAATATGGGTGTTTATAAGGGGGCTTTATATGAAAATTTCGTTGCAGAGGCGTTTCTGAAACAAGGATTAGGATTATATTATTACAAAAAAGAAAATGCAACTTTGGAAGAAGATTTTTTTGTCAGGACAAAAGATGAACTGGTTCCGGTTGAAGTAAAGGCAAATAAAAATCGCTCAAAATCTTTAAGAAAACTGATTGATAATGAAAGTTACAGCGATATTAAGTGGGGAATAAAACTGGCTGACAGCAATGTGGGAATAGAAAATGGCATTTATACATTTCCATATTTCTGCTCCTTTTTGATTAAAAGATATCTGGCAAAAAAAGGTTAAAGTTAAACGGCTGCCGCATTGTTCAAAGTGTTTTGATAATGCGGCAGCTGTTTATTAATTAAATTCTCTTCAGTTCATAGCTTCTTGTTCCAAGTCCAATCTTCTCACCATGATCCAGAGTTGCTTCCCACTCCACATTCGGATTGGAATCCATAAAGTGGTTGTGGTGGCAATGCCATTCCGGTTTCGCAAGGTTGTCGCCAAGCTGGCTGTTGCGGATTGGTTCTGCAGCAAGACATGCATCTACGCAGGCCTGATCAAGAGCGATGGGATCGAAGCTTGCGAATATTCCGATATCCGGAAGAATCGGAGCGTCATTTTCGCCGTGGCAGTCACAGTTAGGGCTGATGTCCTGAACCAGAGCGATATGGAAGCATGGGCGCCCATGACAGACTGCCTGTGCATACTCTGTCATTTTACGGCAGAGAAGCTCATTGGAATTGCTGTGCGGGTTGTGAATTGCATCAAAACTGCAGGCACCGATACAACGGCCACAGCCCTTGCATTTATCATAATCAATGACAGCTTTTTTCTCTGGATATGTAATAGCATCACTTCCGCATTCTTTTGCGCAGCGTTTGCAGCCGTGGCAAAGGTCTGTTTCGATAACTGGTTTACCACTATTGTGCTGAGCCATTTTTCCGGCACGGCTTCCGCAGCCCATACCAATATTCTTGATTGCGCCGCCGAAACCGGTGGCTTCATGTCCCTTGAAATGAGTAAGGCTGATGAATACGTCAGCGTCCATTACAGCACGGCCGATTCTGGCAGTTGGACAATACTCCGCATTCTCTACAGGAACTTCTACATCATCTGTACCGCGAAGTCCGTCACCGATAATGATCTGACAACCAGTGGTGATAGTATTAAAGCCATTCAGATTCGCACAATCCATGTGCTCCAGGGCATTCTTACGGCTTCCCGGATAAAGGGTGTTACAGTCAGTAAGAAACGGCATTCCGCCAAGCTCCTTACAAAGATCGGCTACTACTTTTGCATAATTGGGGCGCAGGAAAGCAAGATTTCCAAGTTCGCCGAAATGCATTTTGATGGCAACGAATTTACCCTCCATATCGATGTCTTTGATTCCTGCTGCGATGCAAAGCTTTTTCAGCTTGTCCAGCTGGCTTGTGCCGACTTTACAGCGGAAGTCAGTGAAATATACAGTTGATTTTTCCATAAAATTCCTCATTTCTGATTTTTATTTATCTTCATATTATTCTTGTGATTGCTTTAATGTCAAGTTATTTTTGTACTATAGCGTGTCCTCAAAATCGTTCCCACAAATTGTAACTCACATCTTGCAGAAAGCCTTTTCAAACACGTTTTAAAAGAACTTCAGAACATCCTCCAACTCTCTGCGTCTCGGACGGCTGGGCTCCTCATCGGCTTTTCCCACAGCAATAACGGAAACAATGGTTTCACTTTCCGGAATAGAAAGCATTTCACGAATTTTGTCCCCATCCCGAAGTCCCATAATCAGAGTGGAAAGACCAAGCTCTGTGGCTTTCAGAATCAGGTTTTCGTTCTGAAGACCAAGGTCGTAACAGCCCCATCCATTTCCAATCTCATTATCAGGAGTGCCGTCTGTCTGGAAACCGGCACGGTTATGTACGAAGGTGGTGACGATTAAAGCTGCATGCTCAGTTTTTACATCGTTATTAGCGTAACACAGGCATTCCTTACGAAGCTTCTGACTCATGTCCGCTGATAAAACACAGTAATAACGACCTGTTTCTGTATTCTTCCATGATGGCGCTTCCAAAGCGGCCTGTACAAGCTGCTGGATCTGCTCTTTAGTAACATTTGTATGGGAACTGTACTTACGCACAGATCTTCTGTTCTCAATAAGTGTCTGAAATTCCATGAAAAAGCCCCCTTAAAGTATGTTTTGGCTGTATTTTAGCATAATTCATTGGATGTGAAAAGTTAAAATTTTTTGTAACCTTTCTCCCTATTTATTTGTATAATTAGTGAAGGTACCCGACACAAGAAAATAACAGACCGCTGCTTTTCATACTGATCAGCAGCCAGAGGAGTTCTCATGAGACAACCAGTTCAACAGCTGATCCAGCTCTACCAGAACAATCTTTTTACCGCAGCGTTTAATATCTGTCAGAATCAGATGGATGCGGAGGATGCTGTTCAGGAGACGTTTGTTCAGTATTACACCAGCAGAAAAGAATTTGAAAATGAGCAGCACATCCGGGCATGGCTCCTTCGTGTGGTTATCAATAAGGCGAAAAATATAAACAGGACTTTCTGGAAGAAAAATAAATGCTCTCTGGAGGATTATATGGAAACTCTTTCTTTTCCAGATTCCCAGTCAAGAGATTTGTTTGAAGAGGTAATGAAGCTTCCGGACAAGTACCGCATTGTGATTCACTTGTTTTATTACGAAGATTATCTCGTCAGGGAAATAGCCGAAATCCTGAAGCTTTCAGAAAGCAATGTAAAGGTTCGGCTTTCCAGGGGAAGAGCCTTGCTTAAGGATTCTTTAAAGGAGGAATGGGAAAATGACGAATGGTGAAAAATATAAAAAAGCTTTTTCCGTATTGCAGACTTCAAAGGGCTCATTACAGGAGGTTGAAAATATGGCAAAATTACAGAAAAGAACAAAAATGAAAACTGCAGCTGCAGTGATTGCAGGCTGTATTATCCTTGGAGGAACCGGTACTGCATATGCAGCGAATGTTGGAGGTATCCAGCGCACGGTTCAGATCTGGCTTCATGGTGATCAGACACAGGCGACCTTAGATGTTTCCAATGACGGTACTTATACTATGGAATACTATAATGAGGATGGCACACTTCATCAAACCGGTGGCGGTGGAGTATCTATTGATGCTGACGGAACTCAGCGCGCTCTTACAGCGGAAGAGCTTATGGAGGAAATCAATTCTCCTGATGTAGAATACGAAGAAGATGGAAGCGTATGGGTTTATTTTCATAATCAGAGTATTGACATTACCGACAAATTTGATGATAATAATGTTTGTTTTGTAAAGGTTACAGATGGAAAAGAGACATTCTATTTAACGGTGAAATATAAGAATGGGTACACTTTTTCAAATGATAAATATATAGAACCGTAGAGCTTTTTTCAAACACGCTCTAAAGCGTTTGGTAGGCGTGGAACAGCTGACTTTCATATATGGTGATGTCACCGACATGTTCGTTTAGATAATTGAATTAAGCAAGGATGGCGAGGGGCAAAGGTCTCTCGCCTGATTTACGTAAGGGGGATGAATATGATTTATGAATTAATAGAAACGGGCAGAGCCAGTGCTCTTTTTGCAGGCTGGCAGGATAGTGTGGTCTGGTCCGCATTGCAGGGAGTGATGGGGAAAATATATGTGGATTCTCTGGAAAAACCGGAGAGTGGTGTTGTTATGCTTGGGGATTTCTGCTTCCTGAGTGGAAAACCAAAATCAGAGATCATTTCCGGAGCTTTGACAAACAGTGCATCAGAGGAAGTGATTCTGGTTCCGCAAAATGATGACTGGGCACAGATGATTGTGGAATGTTACGGGGAGAAGGCAGAGAAAGCGATCCGTTATGCAATCAAAAAGGAACCTGGAATCTTTGATTTAAAGCAGCTTCAGAAGGTAGCACAGAGTTTGCCAGGAGAGTATGAGATGAGACTGATCGATCAGGAGCTTTTTGAAATTTGCAGAGATACACAGTGGAGTAAGGATTTGACAGCAAACTACGAAAGCTATAGTCAATACAAAGAGTATGGACTTGGTGTTTGCATTTTAACGGGCGGGGAAGTAGTCGCCGGAATTTCCTCTTATTCTGGTTATGGCAGAAGAAGTGACGAGAATCTTGGATGTCATGGTGGAATTGAAATTGAGGTAGTAACCCGTGAGGACTACCGGAGAAAAGGTCTTGCATATATCGGAGCGGCGCGGCTGCTTCTGGAGTGTGACAAACGCGGGCTTTATCCAAACTGGGATGCAGCCAACAAAATGTCAGTAGGACTGGCAGAGAAACTGGGGTATCATTTCAGTCATGAGTATGTGGTTTATAAAGTGAAAAAGTAAGTTGCGGCGAACCTGGAAGTATGGTAGAATATGAAAGACTGAAACGAAACATTATATAATTGTGATTTTTGTTATAAAAAAGCAAAGAAAACACTCATAATAGAAGAAAATTGTCAATTGATTGAAAAAGCAGCGGAAGCATTCAGCTGAAAGAATGGGATGTAAGGCCGCTTTTTAGTGGAAGTAGGAGAACTTATGACTGGATTTAAGAAGCTGGAAAATAGTTTAATAGATGTAATAAAGGAAGAACAGGCTAAGCTTGGCTTTAAGGAAGAGAAGATTCACTTATATTATCCGCTATCTTCCCTAAATCATTTTTTTTCTGTGCAGGACAGTGCAGAAGAAATGTTGGCTCGTCTGCAGAATCTGCCGGAAGAGCTGACTTCCAAGCTGGGAAATGTGGCGGTGTCTCATAAAGGGGACAGATTCTGTTTTTATATTCCGGAGCCTGGAAGCGTTTATGTGCATGAGAATATGAAAGAGAATGAATTTATCAAAGTGCTCATCGAACTGGTTCAGAAGCATGACTGCACAAAGGTGAAATTACTTGACCTGTTTACTTCTTACTGGGAAAAAACAGAAAGTCAGGAAATGGACAATGGAGAATTTGATTTCTATATCCGTTTCCTGGATAAGGCAGATGATACCTATTATTACTGCTTTAAGGATGAGGGATTCCATTTCATTTATCACAGATTTCTGCCAGAGGATTATGAGGATTTTGGATTTTGAACAAGCGTAAATCTTGACAAACAAGAAAACTTGTGCGTATATTGTAAAAAAGCTGTTGTTTGTTCATTACAAAGGAGGAGATCGAAAATGGATTTGAAAAACTATTCAACAGGTGTCCAGCACATTGGAATCCCAACGAACGATATTGATAAAACGGTAGATTTTTACCACAAACTGGGCTTTGAAACCGCTTTTGAAACGGTTAATAAAGAGGCAGATGAGAAGGTTGTATTTCTGAAGCTTGGAACTCTGGTTGTAGAAACATATGAGAATCATGCAGCAGTCCTTCAGGCTGGTGCAATTGATCATGTTGCACTCGATGTTAAGGACATAGAAGAAATTTATCAGTACGTTAACGAGGCTGGTTTGAATACCACACAGGACAGTATTCATTTTTTACCATTCTGGGAAAACGGAGTAAAGTTTTTCACTATTGAAGGACCGAATAAAGAGAAGGTTGAATTCAGTCAGTACTTATAAAGGATATTTATAACAGGAAAGGGGCTGTCACACTGAACCGCTCCCCGTCAAGTAGACAATTGAAAAAATATAAATTTTTCTTGCCAGCAGAAA
>NZ_JBDGDM010000083.1:0-8880 GCF_040908885.1 Ruminococcus sp. RTP21358st1_G6_RTP21358_211008 | reverse complement strand
TGTTTTATAGCTTTTGCATAGCCTGCTTTGCAGGCTACACCCCAAAAGAAGCAAGCACTGCCAGTGTCATGACACCTAGCTTTAGTTTTTACATCTGGATTCTTCCAAGTAATAATGTAGCCAGTAGGATAGCCATTATATAAAGAATCTATTAAATCTCTAACCTGACTGCGCTTCCATACAAATGGACGCTGAATTTCAGGAATAACAAAATCTTCTGCATCAATCAGTCCAAGAATTGCGTGAACCGAATACTGCATTAATGTAAATTTTTCACCAGTCATTGCTGTACCTCTCATCTAATGATTTTCCTCAAACCAAAGTGTGAGATGACACTTTGAAAAGGACTTATAGAAATCGCTTTTAATAAACAATTCTAAAATAATCCAAATATGCTTTATATTTATCCTGTGCGGTCAGACAGGTATCTGTCAGATAACCTTTTTCATTGTTCCATTCTTTCAGTCCACGATAATAGAACATTTTCAGATTATCTTCGATAATAAACGGCACAATATTGTATTTCAAACATTCTTTAAACATAATCAGACGTCCTACACGACCGTTGCCGTCCTGGAATGGATGGATCCTTTCAAACTTCACATGAAAATCCAAAATATCCTCAAAAGTCTTTTCTTCTTTTCCGTTGTACTCAGTCAACAGAGCTTTCATTTTATCGGCAACTTCTTCTGGAAGTGCTGTTTCCATTCCGCCAACTTCGTTCGGCAATTTCTTGTAATCACCAACAACAAACCAATCTTTTCTGGAATCACTGGTTCCATTCTTCAGAATCAGATGTAGTTCTTTAATAAACTTTTCTGTTAAAGCCGCTTTTGCATTATCAATAATCATATCAATGCAACAGAAGTGATTTGCTGTTTCAATCACATCATCCACATTCAGCACTTCGTTTTCTACGCCTATGGTGTTGGTTTCAAAGATGTATCTGGTCTGATCATGGGTCAGACGGCTGCCCTCAATATGATTGGAGTTGTATGTTAAATCAATCTGTGTCTTATGGTAAATGCCGCCAGAATACTTACTTGCTTTCTGCTCCTGCAGAATATCCAGCAAAGTAACTGGCTGCTCTTTCTTTTTGTTTGAGCGCTCCGGTTTTTCTGCATTTTCAGGAATATTCCAAGTCTTACCAGTAAGAAATGCACCTGGTACACGTCCCTGTGCACAATAATTTCTGACGCTGCGCTCTGAAACATTCCACTTTTTTGCTATTTCAGTAACTGAAAGGTATCGCATCTGTTCTCCTCCGTTATAATTCAAATCAAAATTTACACTTTATTATATAGTATATCACATTATCGGCAAATTATCAAATATTTATCTTTGCTTACATCTTATGTTTTTGCCGTTTTCGGCATCATTTATCTTTAATTAAATACCAAACTATCCTTGTAAATCAAAAATCTGTTTTACAAGGCATACTTTTCCTTTTTTGCTCATTTTTAAGCAAAACCTTGTTATAAGTTTTAGCGGCAATTTTGCCGATAAAGAAACCAGCCCGTTTCCGAACTGGTTCCAATTCACATAATGTATAAATAACATCCAGTCTTGCTTATTTTACTTTTTATTACAGAACCAACTCATGAATCACAATCTCTTCCGCCCGATTGTAAATGTTGTTCATAGCTTGTATCCACGCCATCTGATTCTATTCTTTCAATTCGTCCGTTACATCCTCAAGAGCTTTCCATGCTGCTCGATTTCCCTCTACATATCTGTCTTCGCACTGATTAACCTTTGCCCACGCCACGCTCATTACCATATGCCTGTGCAGTATCAATATGTCTATATCCAATCTCTACCGCTGCTTTTACAGCGTCAGCAACCTTATCATCATCAATAAACCAGGTTCCAAGACCAAGCTGTGGAATTTTTACTCCATTATTCAATACAATATTTCTATCAAACATTTCATTCACCTTCCTATTATAATTTCCCATATTCTTCATCACTTACTGGTTCAAGCCATTCATTAGAACCATTTTCGCCCGGAACCTCTATTGCAAGATGGCTAAACCATTCATCTGGTGCGGCGCCATGCCAGTGTTTTACTTCTGCCGGAATATTGATGCAGTCGCCTGGCTTCATTTCTACAGCTTCTTTGCCTTCTTCTTGATAATATCCTCTTCCGGCAACGCATACCAGAATCTGTCCACCTCCACTTTTTGCATGATGGATATGCCAGTTATTTCTGCATCCAGGTTCGAATGTCACATTGAAAATTCCAACCTGAGAAGTAGAAATCGGTGCAAGAAAACTTCTGCCGGAAAAATACTGTGCAAAACTATCATTTGGTGCACCAATTGGAAATACCATCTCTTTTGCATGCGCACGCATCCCTTCCTCTTCGTATGGCAAATCTCCTTCGCCTGTTTCCCACACTTCCTTTGCAAGATTGAAAACAGCCCATGCTTTTGGCCAACCTGCATAGAATGCGGCATGTGTGATCACTGCCGCAATCTCTTTTTGTGTCACACCATGATTTTTTGCATTTTGAAGATGATATTTTAAAGAAGAATCCGTTAATCCCTGCGCAAGCAATACAGTTACCGGGACCAGTGATCCGTTCCTCAAGCCGCACTTCTGCATATACATCCCCTTAAACTTTTTTCCCATCTCATAAGCCTCTTTTAATGCCGGATTGCCCTGTATTGCGCCAACAGCATCTGCACCTCCGCCAAATACGGTTCCTGCAAGTTTGGAATTTAGAAAACATTCGATTCAACATTGTTTTCATATGTCCGCTACGAGGTATATGCCATGATTAACAAAGATGAGCGCCGTGATGTGAGTATTCGCAAGCCCCGGCCATCTATCCGCAAGCAGCTTGCCGACAGCAAACAGGCCACCAGCCCGAAAAAGGCGGCGGCCAGAACCAAGAAAAATGAATTGGAGGTATGAGGAATGATGCACTTTACCGTGGAAGAAGAAAATTTGATCTGTATGTACCACAACGCAGACCGACGCAGGACGATAGGCAAGATCACCGCAGCCATGCCGGGTATGGACGGGGATATGTGGCCGCTTGCGTCCGGCGTCTTTTCTTTTTGCCTGTTCCTACGCATTTAGGACCCAGTATTGACGGGGATAGGATAAAGTATTCGCCCACCTCTGCAAACGTGCGGGAGAAGCCTTGAAACTGGCGGTTATCAGCCCCGAAAGGCGTAGGTTACAGTCATTATTAGCCCCCGAAACAGGTACAGACGCGCAGCGGGTGTATCTGTTTCGGGGGTGTGCAGGTGATAGCCGCAAAGCGGCGTAAGAGGGTGCAGCCCTCTTGATCGTTATTCTTGTTCCAGCGGGAAGCTCGGCAACGCTTCCAGCAGCTTTAAGGAAATGTGCTGCCGCATATCCTCGTCAATGACTTTTTTCACTTTGCCGCCCGGCTGCCTGATCTCCACCGTGGAAAGCTCGTCGATGTAGTCCGCATAGTGGGCCAGCACCTTTTCTGTGGCCCACTTCTCACCGGCAACGGCGGCTTTGATTGTTTCATAGTCCAGCAGCTTTTCTTGTCCGTCCATCCTGATACCCCCGTCAGATTGATTTTTTCCATGATACCATATCTGGGAGTATGGAGCCAGAGAAACCGGCGATTTTCTGCTGGTAAATTCTACGCATTTAGAGCGGCACTATGGCGGGGATAGGATAAAACACTCACATACCCCGCCGACTATGCGGGAAAAACCTTGAAATATAGGGCTTTTTAAGGCCCTAAATGCGTAGGTTGGTACTTTGTTGCGATATGCTCCACGGTTACGGTGTATTGTTCATATTCTGTTTTCGGGAATCTTTATGAAATCTTCAAAATTGCCCGGTATGCTATCCGTAAAATCAAAGAAAGGACTTGATTATATGGATATGATTTTGAAAACGACTGACCTCTGCAAAAATTTCAAGGGGCAAATGGCGGTAAACAATGTGTCACTGAACATCCGGCGCAACTCGGTTTATGGTCTGCTGGGGCCGAATGGGGCTGGCAAATCCACGATCTTAAAAATGCTCACCGGCATTTTACGCCCCACATCGGGAAGCATCGAGTTTGACGGCCACCCGTGGAAGCGGAATGATCTGGAGCATATCGGTGCTTTGATTGAGATGCCCCCGCTTTACGAAAATCTGACTGCATACGAAAATCTCAAAGTCAGAACTACATTGCTCGGCCTGGACGATGCACGAATTAACGAGGTATTGCAAATTGTCCAGCTCACGAATACCGGCAAGAAACGGGCCGGGCAGTTTTCTCTTGGTATGAAGCAGCGGCTTGGTATTGCTATTGCATTGCTGAACAGTCCCCAGCTTTTGATTCTGGATGAACCGACTAACGGCCTTGACCCTTTAGGGATTGAGGAACTTCGAGAGTTAATTCGCTCTTTTCCCTGCAAAGGGATTACAGTTATTTTGTCCAGCCATATTCTGTCAGAAGTCCAGCAGATTGCAGATCATGTAGGTATCATTGCTGGCGGCGTCCTTGGATATGAGGGAGAGCTTCGCGCCGGTGAAGATTTGGAACAACTCTTTATGGATGTTATTCGCAGAAATGGTAAGGAGGGATATTAAATGGAGATGGCATATATTCAGGCAGAGAACCTAAAGCATAAGAGAACTTTCACAAAAACGCTGATCGTTCTGGCCCCGTTTGTAACTGCGCTTATGAACTTTTTTGCCCCTCTTTGGTTCCAGCTCAATTCTTATAATTGGTGGTATATCCTGCTTTATCCTGGATTCCTTACGCTCACCTGTGCCTTGATTGAACAGCGGGATAATGGCAAACTAAAATATCGTGCCGTTGCTTCATTGCCTGTTTCGCAGAACAAAGTCTGGAAAGCAAAAATTGGAGTGGCCGGTATTTACTCCTGTGTGGGGAATTTCATTTTCCTGGCGCTAAATCTGTTGGGCGGTTTTGCAATATTAGTTATCAACGAAATTCCCCTGACAATCGGAATTTGGCAGGCTGTGGCCGGAACAGCTTGTATTGTCATTGCAAGCCTATGGGAAGTTCCGCTGTGCTTATGGTTATCAAAAAAAGTTGGTATCTTTGTCACGGTTATTCTTAATGCCGGACTTGGAAGCGTTTTAGGGATTTTCACGGCTACAACCTCTTTGTGGATGATCTGCCCGTATAGCTGGGTGCCGCATCTTATGATTTCCGTGTTAAGTATTTTGCCTAATGGTGAGCCGGTTGCAGATCAGAGTACGGCAATGGCATTTTGGATGATTATACTTGTATTGGTCATTTCGCTGGCCTGGTTTGCGGCGCTGTCATTTTTAACTGCAAGATGGTTTGAGAAAAAGGAGGTGGGGTAACTATGGTATCTGTGGTTCGCTGCTGGAAAGCAGAATATCAGAAGTGTAAACATAGCATTTTGCTCTATATGCACAGCATGATTCCGATTATATGTGCGGCGATTTTTGCGGGTTACTATCATATATCCAGATGGGAACTGGCAACCAAAATCAGTGCCTATCTGGAAGTGCTGGCCGTTGCGTTCCCGTTTCTGATCGGCATTATTGTGGGCCTGGTTGTTCAGATCGAAAATCAGGCCGGGCATTATCAGCTTTTGTTGGGAACAATCCCATCTCGCATGGCAACGTATATTGGTAAACTTGGTTTTCTGATGATCTGTGCTTTTGGCGCAACATTTTTAGCGTTAGGAACATTCGCTGCACTATATAGGGATGCTCCGGCAAGCCTTTACCTGAAAGCAGGGATTCTATTGTTGATTACCATGCTTCCCATTTACCTGATTCATTTGTTTGTGGGAATGAGCTTCGGAAAAGGTGCATCTATGGGATTGGGAATTGCAGGGAGTTTAATAGCTGCCCTTATGATAACAGGGCTTGGTGACGCTACATGGAAATATATTCCCTGGGCCTGGGGCGTTCGTGCTATGGATTACACTGTGCTTGCATGGGATAGCCCCCAACTGTATGCACAGGTAAAAACCGATTTTTTCAGCGGTATGATTATTTCTGTATGCTGCACTGTTTGTCTGCTGATTGCCAGTTTGGTTTGGTTTCATGGTTGGGAGGGAGGTAAAAACAGTGAATAAAAAGTGCCTGTTTGCCGTGGTAATTGTGCTTGTAAGTCTTATACGCTTATCGGCCTGCGGTGCGCTCCGCGATACCGCCGATAAAAATAAGGCGTTAAATGAATCTCTGCCGTATTATGAGCTGAACGCCGCAAACTATGATGAAATTTCATATAACGGCCTGACATATACCATAACGGATGAATGTCTTGAAATGTCAGAACTGCAAGAAGAAATCGGGCAGGTATCGAAACGCTTCAAAAATGTGGCGGGGGAAGATTTCAGTTTCGGCTACGTTTACAGTATTGTGGATGTGGATATAAGCAATGCCGTAGCTGTAAATATCAACAATGAATATCGGAAAGCTGACATTAAAAATAATGATGAGTAACCTCGACAATGTGGTATAATGGGGCGGGAGGTGATTTTTTGACCCACTTACTTGTAGTTGACGATGAAGTTTCTATCTTGGAATTGATTAAGAACAGTTTGGGGAAAGATGGATATTTGATAACAGTCTGTCAAAATGCGGATGATGTAGACATCAAAAAGCTGCATTTCTATGACCTCATTCTTTTGGATGTGATGATGCCTGGCACAGACGGGTTTGAGTTTTGCAAACAGATCAGGAATGTGGTAGACTGCCCGATTCTCTTTCTGACCGCAAAGACATTAGAGGAAGATATATTGTTTGGATTGGGCATCGGTGCGGATGATTATATTACGAAACCTTTTCGTATTCAGGAGCTTCGCGCCCGTGTCGCGGCACATTTACGCAGAGAAAAAAGGGAGCATCACAGCACACTTTCATTTGAGCCTGATATAAGATTTGACCTTTCCGCAAAGGTACTGTATGTTTCAGAACAGCCGGTTCCCCTTACCAAAAGCGAGTATTCAATCTGTGAATACCTTGCGAAAAACCGGGGACAGGTTTTTACAAAAGAACAAATCTATGAAGCCGTTTTCGGGTTTGATGGAATAGGCGATAACTCTACGATCTCAACGCATATAAAAAATATTCGTGCGAAATTGGAGCATTTCAAAATAAGTCCGATCAGCACCGTATGGGGGATAGGATATAAATGGGAGTGAAAAAGAAACCTACATTGAAAATATTGTTTCGCCAGTTTGCTATCTCCCTCATTGTCATGCTGGTAGCGGCAATTATTGTCCCTTCTGGTTTGGAGGGACTTGCTGTAAATGCTGGATTAGCTACAAGAGCAAATCTAAGTGAATTGCAGGTAAAAGAGATCATTCCAACGCTGACGATTGCCCCGGATATTACAAAGGTTGTGATTCCACAGGGATGCGGCTACTTAATTCTGGACAAGAACTTTAATGAGCTTTACAGCAATATGGACGATGATGAAAAAGAAATTGCCCTGCTGTACGCAAAGGGAGAATATATTGAATATGCTACGGGGAGGCAGTTTGCACTTGTTGTCCGGGAAAACGAATTTTGCGTTTTAAGGTATTATATTGGTTCTCAATTTACAGTGTCATGGCTACCGGAATATTTTCCATCTCCTGACACGCTTGCGTTTATCCTGATGGCTGTAAATTCGCTGCTGGTCATTATCATACTGACCGCCAGATTTGCTAAGAACCTGCGTACACAACTGACCCCGCTTTTTGAAGCAACTGCGGAGGTTTCAAAGCAAAACCTTGATTTTGAAGTAGGACACGCCAAAATCAAAGAGTTTGAAGATGTCCTTGCATCTTTTTCAGATATGAAAGATAATCTGAAAATTTCGTTAGAACGGCAATGGAAAACCGAACAGACACAGAAAAAGCAAATCGCCGCGCTTGCCCATGATTTGAAAACGCCTCTGACGGTTATTCAAGGAAATGCTGATTTACTCACAGAAACAAATCTTGATGATGAGCAACGATTATACGCTGGTTACGTCGTGGAAAGCTCCGGCCAGATGCAGTCATATATTCAAACCCTGATTGATATATCACGGGCGGCGGTTGGTTATCAGCTCCATATTGAAAGTATAGACTTGCCAGCGTTCATGCAGCACTTGTTCGGTTATATGGAATCACTATGCCGGACAAAAGAAATCCGGCTGCAAATGAATACTGTTTCACTCCCTCAAATGCTGAAATTTGATAGGGTGCTGATAGAACGTGCTATTATGAATGTTATCAGTAATGGGCTGGACTACTCCCCGCAAGGCGGAACGCTTTATGTGGATGTTCAGAGTAACAACGGTTTCGTGGAAATTTCAGTCACAGACGAGGGAACGGGGTTTTCTAAAGAGGCATTATGCCACGCACAGGAACGGTTCTATATGGGCGATCAAAGCCGCAATTCAAAGTTACACTTTGGTATGGGTCTATATATTACAAATTCGATTATGGAACAACATAATGGTCAGCTTATTTTAGAAAATTCAAAAGAAACCGGCGGCGCAAAGGTTAGTATGAAACTTCCTTGCTGATTTTCCGATAGTGTAATGGACGTCTTTTATGTCCGTCCATTTTTCAAATCTTTATGGAATCTTCAAAACAACAAAACGCTTCAAATCGTCGCCCGGTAGGTTTACGACCTGCCGGGCGATTTTTGTCGATTTTCGCGGATTGTCATTTCCGGCAAAAAATCAGATGGAAAAGGAGGCGGTCAGCAGACCAGGGCCAGCATAGGCCCCTGACAACGGACAGGATCATCCTGCTCACTCCCCACGGAAAGGGGGTGAGAAGATGAAAGTTACCCCTGATGATTACGGGAGGCGCTGCCAGTATCTTTTCCGCTGAATACATTTGATATGTGCATGACTGCCAAGTCTTTTTCTGGCTTGATCAAGCATATCTATGCTGTAATCAAGGC